>JAVVEP010000001.1 GCA_032250735.1 Gammaproteobacteria bacterium | reverse complement strand
GTCCCCCACCCCCCACCACAACAGTCCCGCCATCGCCGCACTCGCCAGCAACACGCGCAGGGCCAGCAGGCCCCAGCCGGGCAACAGCTGTAACACCCCCTCCCGCCGCAGCCCCCGAAACAGCAGCCCGGCATTGATGAACGCCGAACAGGCGGTGGCCAGCGCCAGGCCGCTGTGTGGACCCTCGATACCGAACAGCACCATCGGCACCACAAAGGCGACGTTCAGCCCCATGTTGATAAGCATGGCGATGATGCCGATACGCACCGGCGTGCGGGTGTCCTGGCGGGCATAAAAGCCCGGCGCCAGCACCTTCACGCCGATGAAACCCAGCAGACCCAGCGAGTAGGCCATGAGGCTGAGGCGCGCCATGTCCACATCCTGGAGATCGAAGGCGCCGTAGTGAAACAGGGTGATGAGGATCGGCCCCGACAGAACCAACAGGCCCACGGTCGCCGGCGCACCGATCAGCAGCACCCAGCGTAGCGCCCAGTCGAGGGTGCGGGAGAAGTCCTGCGGATTGGCCGCGGCGTGTTTCTGCGACAGACTGGGGAGGATCACCGTGGCCAGGGCGATGCCAAACACGCCCAGCGGGAATTCCACCAGACGATCCGAGTAATACAGCCAGGAGACGCTGCCCGCCACCAGAAACGAGGCGATCACGGTATCGAGCAGCAGATTGATCTGCGCCACGGAGGAGCCAAAGATGGCCGGCAGCATCAGCCGACCGATACGCCGCACGCCCTCGTCGCGCATGCCCCAGCGTGGCCAGACCAGCAGGCCGAGGCGTTTGAGGAAGGGCAACTGGAATAATAGCTGCACGATACCGGCGATAAACACACCCCAGGCCAGCGCCAGCACCGGCCGCTCAAAATAGGGCGCGGCCCACAGGGCGGCGGCGATCAGCACCAGGTTGAGAAACACCGGCGTAAAGGCCGCCACCGCAAACCGGCCAAAGCTGTTGAGTATGCTGCCGGACAGCGCCACCAGTGAAATAAACAGCAGATACGGGAAGGTGATGCGCAGCATCTCGGCGGTAAGATCAAAACGCTCTGGCTGGTCGATGAAACCGGGCGCAAACAGCATCACCAGCGCCGGGGCGGCGACCGCGGCCAACACGGTCAGCACAAACAGAATGCCACCGAGGGTGCCGGCAACGTTCTGCACCAGGTTGCGCACCTCGGCCTCGCTGCGCCGGGTTTTGTATTCAGTCAGCACCGGCACAAAGGCCTGGGCGAACGCCCCTTCGGCAAACAGGCGACGCAGAAAATTGGGGATCTTGAAAGCCACAAAGAAGGCATCGGTGTTGCCGCCGGCGCCGAGCACATTGGCAAACACCACGTCCCGCGCCAGACCCAGCACCCGTGACAGGGTGGTCATAACACTGACAAGTCCGGTGGATTTCAGCAGACGGCGGCTCATGGGGCGAAGCTCTTCATCGATATTCTTATGGTCATTTTTTTAGGTTGATGAAAAGGCGTCATCTTACCCGTCCCGGCCGCCAGCCCAAAATATACCCTTTGCGCCCAATTCAGGCCCGGCAAACGGTTGACAAACAGGACATAAAAACGCATATTATGCGCCCTCTTCGGTGTTGGGCTGACGCCCTGGATCGAGGCATGGATCAAGACAACGCACACACGCATATTTAACGATAGATGGAGTAAGACTTTGGCCAATTCAGCACAAGCCAGAAAACGCGCCCGCCAGGCGGAAAAGAATCGCCAGCTCAATACCAGCCAGCGCGCCGCCTTCCGTACCGCCGTGAAAAAGGTGGTTTACGCCATCGACGCCGGCGAAAAAGACAAGGCCGAAGCCCTCTACAAGGACGCCGTACCTCTCATCGATCGTGTTTCCGGCAAGGGCCTGATCAGCGCCAACAAGGGCGCCCGGCATAAGAGCCGCCTGAACACCCGCATCCGCGCGATGTAAGGCAGCAAGCACCCGATACCACTCGATACAAAAAGGCCGGTCATCTGACCGGCCTTTTTTGTGCCCGTAACATTGAGTTGGTGTCTTCGCCCGCTAGCACAACACCAGGTTATCCCGGTGAATCAACTCCGGTTCATCCACATAACCCAGCGCCGCCTCCAGCTCGGCAGACGGCAGGCCGCTGATCTTTTTGGCCTCAGCGGCGCTGTAATTCACCAGTCCACGGGCCACTTCGCTACCGCCCTGATCCACACAGGCCACCACATCACCGCGCCTGAAATCACCGCTCACCGCGGTCACCCCCACCGGTAACAGGCTGCGGCCCGATTCACGCAACACCTTCACCGCGCCATCATCCAGCACCAGCTGGCCACGCAACTGTAGATGCCCCGCCAGCCACTGTTTGCGCGCGGCCTGCGCGGCCTGTTCGGCGGATAACAAGGTGCCAATACTCTTACCCGCCAGCACCGCGGCCAGCACATCGGGCTCATGCCCATAGGCGATCACCGTGGCGGCGCCGGAACGCGCCGCCAGGCGCGCCGCCCGCAATTTGGTGAGCATACCGCCCCGACCCAGCGCGCCCGCCTCACCGACCAACGCCTCCAGGGTGCGGTCATTGGCACTGGCGGTATCGATGAGCCTGGCGTCGGCGTGGCGGCGGGGATCCCGATCAAACAGCCCGGCCTGATCGGTGAGGATGATCAGGCAGTCCGCCTCCAGCAGGTTGGCCACCAGCGCCGCCAGGGTGTCGTTGTCGCCAAAGCGGATCTCATCGGTGACCACGGTGTCATTTTCGTTGACCACCGGCACCACGCCGAGCCCCAGCAGGGCGCGCAGGGTGCTACGGGCATTGAGATAGCGCTGGCGATCCGAGAGGTCTTCATGGGTCAGCAACACCTGGGCGGTATGGATAGCGTGCCGCTGGAAACAGGATTCGTAGGCCTGCACCAGCCCCATCTGGCCCACGGCCGCCGCCGCCTGCTGCTCGAACAGCGCCTTGGGGCGGTTCTGCCAACCCAGACGCATCATGCCCTCGGCCACCGCGCCACTGGAGACCAGCACCACCTCGATGCCCCTGGCACGCAGACCGGCGATCTGCGCTACCCAGCCGGCAATGGCCTCACGATCCAGCCCCTGGCCATTGGCGGTCAGCAGCGCGCTACCGATTTTGACCACACAGCGTCGGGTTTGGGTGAGATCGGCTCGTTTCATGGGGGTTGTCAACGTCAGCGGCTGGTCGTCAATGATGAGGTCGTGGTTGGCTGTGATGGCTTGTGATGAGTTATGGATCAGTTATGGATAATAGCGGTCGCTGGCGATGACCGTCATCCGTTTTTCCGCCTTACTGTAGCGTGCTGATGTCGACGCCACCCATACCCGTCTCTCCATCCGCCTCGGTGCGCGCATGCTCTTCCAGATAATTGAGGATATCGTACATCAGGGCCTGGGTGCCTTCGCGCTGGGCCGCCGAGATACGATACACCCGATCAGCCTCACCGATCTGCCCCGCCAGGGCGGCCTCGATGGCATCACAACGGGCATCACGCTCGTCCGCCGGCAACAGATCCAGCTTGTTCAACACCAGCCAGCGATCACGGGAGACCAGCTCACGCCCCTCTCGCGCGTCACTATACTTGCCCAGCTCATTGATGATGGTGCGCACGTCATCTGCCGGATTGTGGCCATCCGGCGGCGCCACATCCACCAGATGCAGTAACAAGCGGGTGCGCGACAGGTGCTTGAGGAACTGGATACCCAGCCCAACGCCCTCGGCCGCGCCCTCGATCACACCGGGGATGTCGGCGATCACAAAACTGCGGTGCGGCGCGGGACTCACCACACCCAGATTGGGATGCAGCGTGGTAAAGGGGTAGTCCGCCACCTTGGGGCGCGCATTGGAGACCACCGTGATCAGGGTCGACTTGCCCGCATTGGGCAGACCCAGCAGACCCACATCGGCCAACACATTCAATTCGAGATCGAGATCACGCACCTCGCCCGGCGTGCCCAGCGAACTCTGCCGTGGCGAACGGTTGGTGCTGCTCTTATAGCGCGCATTACCCAGACCATGGAAGCCGCCCTTGGCCACCAGCAGGCGTTGGCCCACCTCCACCACATCGCCGATCTCTTCCCCGGTATCCGCGTCACGCACCACGGTACCCACCGGCACCCTGACAATCAGGTCATCACCAGACCGGCCGGTGCAGTCCGAACCCATACCCTTTCTGCCCTGCTCGGCACGATAACTGCGCTGAAAGCGGAAGTCCGCCAGCGTATTCAGGCCGGCGTCACCTTCCAGATAGACGCTGCCGCCATCACCGCCATCACCGCCATCGGGCCCACCCTTAGGGATGTATTTTTCGCGACGAAAACTCACGCAGCCGTTACCACCATCACCGGCAGCGACCTTAATTCGGGCTTCATCAACAAATTTCATAGCGCTACACAGTAAAGAGAAAAGAGAAAAGAGAAAAGCAAAACAAACAATCGTTGAAACGTCTGTTATTTATTCTTTTCTCTTTTCTCTTTTATCTGCCTTTAAATTATCTGCCTTAAAATAAAAAAAGCCCCGATCAACGGGGCCTTTCCGTGATCCGTTTAACCATCACAGTGTCTATGCGGATACCACACTGACGAAAGAGCGATTTTTGGGCCCCTTCACTTCAAACGTCACCTTGCCGTCAGCGGTTGCAAACAGGGTGTGATCCCTACCGCAGCCCACGTTGGTTCCGGGGTGAAAGCGGGTGCCGCGCTGACGCACGATGATGCTACCTGCCTTGACCGCTTCGCCACCGAAGCGTTTAACGCCCAAGCGTTTGGATTCTGAATCGCGGCCGTTGCGAGTACTACCGGCTGCCTTTTTATGTGCCATGGTGAATTCCTCTGTACTTACTTATCAACTGTACCCTAATCAACTGTACCCGGAACCAAATGCCCTTAGGCCTTGATACCCGTAATCTGTAAATCGGTATAGCTCTGGCGATGGCCCATCTGTTTACGATGGTGCTTACGACGACGGAACTTGATGATCTCGACCTTCTTGCCACGGCCGTGCGCCACGATCGTTGCCGTGACCATACCACCCGCCACCAGCGGCGAGCCCACGTTCACGTTTTCGCCATCAACAACCATCAGCACCTGGTCAAGTTCGACGGTCGCGCCTTCGTCGGCGGCGATTTTCTCGACCCGAACTGTCGCGCCTTCTGAAACCTTGTATTGCTTGCCACCGGTTTTAATTACCGCGTACATGGCCGTATTCTCCAAAATAAATTACCAGACTAAAAATGCGTTTTTAATGTTGCTCTTCCAAACGTTCTACGAATAAAACGTCCTGCGTCAAGTAAAGCCACATTCGAAATAAATTCGCTTTGCTACGCGTTTAACTTCACACTCGCCAGGCGGGAAATCCCGGACAGATCTGACACGTACCGACAAGGGCCGCGAATTTTAGCGTTTACACCACGGCGCGTCAAACCCATAATGCCTATCTTTATCTATCATGATGCGAATACACACCCAAACCACGGCCTGCTGATGCCTAGACACGTCTGATTATGCCCGATTACGCCCTTAACGACCTCGCCAAACAGCCCAGCCTCACGCCCATGCCGCACACCATTGATGCGGTAAATCTGCTCGTGGCCGATGACATGGCCGCTGTTAACCGATTGATTAAAAAGCGTTTACAGTCCGAGGTGGCGCTGGTCAACCAGATCAGCGGTTACATCATCGACAGTGGCGGCAAGCGGCTGCGGCCAGTGCTGGTGCTGCTTTCGGCACGGGCATTCGGCTATGCGGGCGACCAGCACTTCAATCTGGCCGCCATCGTGGAATTTATCCACACCGCCACGCTATTGCACGATGACGTGGTGGACGCCTCCGACCGACGCCGGGGCCAGGAGACGGCCAACGCCCTGTGGGGCAATGAGGCGGCCGTGCTGGTGGGTGACTTTCTCTATTCCCGCGCCTTCCAGATGATGGTGGACGCCCAACGCATGCGGGTGATGGAAATCCTGGCCCATGCCACCAACGTCATCGCCGAAGGCGAGGTGCTGCAACTGCTCAATTGCAACGACCCCGACACCACCGAGCAACGCTACCTTGACGTCATCCACTGCAAGACCGCCAAGCTATTCGAGGCCGCCGCGCAGCTGGGAGCCGTACTCCGCGACGCGCCCCCTGAACAGGAACAGGCCATGGCACGCTACGGCATGCATCTGGGGACCGCGTTTCAGCTGGTGGATGATGTGCTGGACTACAGCGCCTCATCCGAGGAAATGGGCAAAAATGTCGGCGACGACCTTGCCGAGGGCAAACCGACCCTGCCGCTGATTCGCGCCATGCGCCAGGGCACAGCCGAGCAAACCGCGCTGATTCGCAACGCCATTGAAAGCGGTGGTCGCGACCATATCAGCGAGGTCATGAGCGCCATTGAATCGACCGATGCCATCGCGTACACTGCGCGCAAAGCACGGGAGGAGGCCGATCTGGCCATCCAGCAGCTGCAACATATCCCGGCTTCCAAATATGCTGACGCCCTGAAAACCCTCGCCGATTTCTCCGTCAGCCGCACCTACTAGCCAGCAGAATATAGCCAGTAGAATAGTTAGTAGAATAGCCAATACCCGCTATCAGGACGGCTCATAAAACCTGATTACCACTAGATTGATTCGGCGTGTAGCGCAGCCTGGTAGCGCACATCCTTCGGGAGGATGGGGTCGGAGGTTCGAATCCTCTCACGCCGACCACTTACTACTATTCCCGAACCCTGCATTTCGTTGCGCCTGACCACGCCGACCGCGTTTAACGCCCTCGACTATATTCCGGCTGTTAGCCGACTCTTACTATGCGAAATATACGGGACTGGCCGGGAAGAAGGTGGATCGGGCGGGAAGGCGTTGAAAACCGGGGCTTACAGGCCGATTTAAAGCCCCGGTTAACGATTTGTTAAAAATGCGAAAAATTGCGGAATGTACTGACCGCGACACTTAATTTGCGAATGCAATTATTCTTCGGCTGCCGCAGGGCTCGATAAGTCTCGCTGGCAGTTGGGGCAGACTGTGGCATCTTCTCGGATCCTGCTTTTACAATGGGGGCAGTCGACCCTCGATGGTCCCGCAAAAAACGCAAAAAGAAGCCCGAAAGGGCCGAATAGAATCCCCATAATAAACCACAGAAATCCGCTCCCCCCTTTGCTTGATGCTATTAATGCGGCCCCAACACCACACAGAATCCAAAATATCAGCCATTCCATGACAATCTCCTTTTGTTGTTGTTGTTTAAGGCGTGAAATCCAGACGATTATTTTCAAATAGCTTTATTGCTTGGCGTTTAAGGGACTCCAGGGAATCTCCATCCGATTGTATCACTATGGTCTTGGACGCATGCGCTTCCTGCCCAACATGCAGCGCCAGATACGCAAATATTGCGATGATTATGATAAATACGGCCGCCTGTAAATTTATGGATTTTCCTGAATGATCGTGATTGCCGACATAAATATTACCGCAGCTGATATTCACTGAATTATCCGCAATTTTTGATTCTCTGCGTTGCTTTGTCGTATCTTTTTTACCGTCAGAAACTTCCTTTAGTATTTGTTTTAACTGATCTTTTTTGCATCCTTCATTGACCATATCCACTGCTTACCACTCCTCAAGATACCAGCTTTAAATATCTAGCCACGTCTGCTTTTTTCGGCATCCGGCGACCCTCTAGTGCTTCCTCATACAGTAATCGGTACAAAACTGCTTTTTTTGAGGGGTCAATTGTGACTTCCGCATCTTGAATCCAGCCTTCAACCTCTTTGATCAGCTCCTCCAGGACGTCCAGGTCTTTCTCATTCACCCGTGACTGATCTTCCGGGTGCATAGCGCCTTCGCCGCTTGCCAGCCACACCAATGACACGTCTGTAGCCTTAGCAATAGCAACTAACGCCGGTCGTGGTGGCTCTCCACCTCTCAGGTATGCGCGAAATGTGCCTTCTGGAATGCCGCATATGCGCGAAAACCCGCGCACGCTATTGTGCCCCATAGCCTGTTTTAACCTTTCAACAAAGGCGTCAGATTCTTTATCGGGAATCTGACCGTCGGTCATTTTCTTTTTTGTTGCGTCAGATTCGCTGTAAGTCATTGTTATATCGCCATTTTGTTATTTGGTGCGTGGAAATTCGTTAAAAAAAGAATCTGACGCGTCATATTCCGTTGACATGCGTGAAATCACGCGCTACATTTCATCCCCATGAGTAAACAAACACTTTCAAAAAAACCAGCCTCTTTGGACTGGCACAAGGCGGACATAAAGGCCGCCCTGGAAAAAGCCGGGTGGAGCCTGCGCCGTCTGAGTCTTCATCACGGTTACAAATCGCCATCGACACTCAAGCATGCGTTGAGCCGACCCTGGCCAAAGGCCGAACGCCTGATCGCAGCCGCCCTTGGTGTTGCTCCACAACTGATCTGGCCCACGCGCTACAACGACCAGGGGCAGCCTGACCGGGGCAAGGCCAAAAAATCTAACGGTTGTTTGGGTGGAAAGTGTACCCCAACGAAGCCTGCGCGGAATAGTGCGCAGAGAGAGGCCGCATGATGCTCCTGTATTCATTTGCTGGCTCCTTGCCGTGTTGTTTAAAGCCTAGACGAGGACATGTTGTCCTGGCTACGGCAGCCCAGGGCTTTATTTGGACGAACGCCCCAGGAGGTGATTCCAATGGCTAAGCGGCGCTGGAAAGGGGTGCAGGCCAGCAGCCAGCAGCATGCAATCCGCCTTTGTCTGGACTATGCCCAGCAAAAGCAAAATCTATCCGTCCCCCGGGTGGCCGACCTGATCGGCACGACCGAATGGGCCGTCTACAAGTGGCTTTCCAACGGCTATCTGCCCAGCAATAAAATCCGCCCCTTCGAGCACGCCTGCGGCTGCACTTTTGTGACCCAATACATCGCTGCCAGCGCCCACAAACTGGTGGTGGATATCCCCAAGGGCGCCAAGGTCGATGACGCCAGCGTGCTCGGCCTGCAGACCAGCTTTAACGACGCCATAAACCTGCTGGCGAGATTCTACAAAGACAGTGCCGATGCCGACGAAACCATCTCGGCACTCACCAGTGTGATGAGCCAGATCGCCGGTCATCGGGAGAACGTCAGCAAGACCCTGGCGCCTGAGCTTGGCCTGTTTGAAGAGGCCGAGGAATGAGCGAAAACCGCTACTACGATGTTGCCATACTCGCCGGGTTGCCGGGGATGCCGGAAACCGAGAGTGGCGTCATACGACGAGCCAAACGGGGCGCGTGGGAGTCTCAAAAAAAGCCCAAGGGAAAGGGTGATGTGTATGCATTTGACGACCTGCCCATTGAAACCCAGGCCGCACTACTCAAGCGCGAAGTGCCGAGTACACAGACAATAAAAACCCCGGAAATTGGCACCGAGTTCACCTACGACGCCGAAGGCCTATGGACGCACTTTGACAAAAAAACGCAGAAGCAAAAAGACCGCGCCAACGACCGTTTGAAGGCCATTCTTTCAGCGCTCGCGTTGATTGAGCACGGCACACCCAAGACACAGGCATGGGCAGCGGTCGCCGCCGCCAACAACACCAACAAATCCACACTCTATGGCTGGTACAACGGCCGCAACGGCACGCCCGGCGTAAGACATTATGCGCGCGCCGATTGGCTGGCCGCCCTGGTGCCCGGATTCACCGGCCGCCTCACCGCCGCCAGCTTCAGCGAAGAGGCATGGGAGGTCTTCAAGGCCGATTACCTGCGAGAAGAACAGCCCGGTGCCGCTGCCTGTTATGAGCGCTTGAAACGCACCGCCAAAGCGCATGGCTGGACAATCCCTTGCCTGCGCACCGTCGAGCGTAGGATCAGCAAAGAAATCCCCCGCACCATGCTGGTGTTGTTGCGCGAGGGCGAGTCCGCCCTGGTGAAGATGTTCCCGGCACAGCAGCGCAGCGTGCGCGACATTCAAGCCCTGCAATGGATCAATGGCGACGGCTATCAACACAACGTCTTTGTGAAATGGCCCGACGGCACCATTGCCCGACCCAAGACCTGGTTCTGGCAGGACATCCGCAGCCGCAAATATTTAAGTTACCGCACTGACCAAACCGAAAACACCGACATGCTGCGCCTGAGCTTTGGCGACCTGGTCGAACAGTACGGCATCCCCGAACACGCCACCATCGATAACACCCGCGCCGCCGCCAACAAATGGATGACGGGCGGCGTGCCCAACCGGTACCGGTTTAAGGTCAAAGCGGACGACCCGCTCGGCATCATGCCCATGCTCGGCGTGCAGGTGCACTGGACATCGGTCATCGCCGGCAAAGGTCACGGCCAGGCAAAACCGGTCGAGCGTTCCTTTGGTGTCGGCGGCATGGGCGAATACGTCGACAAACACCCTGCCTTTGCAGGCGCGTTTACCGGCGACAACCCGATGGCCAAGCCTGCCAACTATGGCGATAAGGCTGTGCCACTTGAAACCTTCATGAGAGTGCTGGCAGACGAGGTCGCCGCCTGGAATGCGCGCGAAGGCCGCCGCACCGAAATCTGCGACGGCACGCTGAGCTTTGACCAGGCGTTCGCGGAAAGCTACCAGCGCGCCACCATTCGCAAGGCCACCGCAGAACAGCGTCGGCTCTGGTTGATGGCGGCCGAAAGTATCAGGGTCGCTGAAGATGGCAGCCTCACGCTCGATGCAGGCAAGGCCTACGGCATGGGCAAAAATCGCTACCACGCCGACGCACTCTACGAATTCGTCGGCAAGAAAATTGTTGTGCGGTTCGATCCGCAGCAGCTCCATGAAACCATCCACGCCTACACCCTGGATGGCCGCTATATCGCCGAAGCCGCTTGCGTTACTGCCACCGGCTTTGGCGATACCGAAGCCGCCCGAGAGCACAACCGTGCCCGCCGTGAAATGGTGAAAGCCACCAAGATCGCCGCCAAGGCCGAGCAACGGATGGACGCCATCGAAGTTGCCAGCATGCTGCCTACAACCGCTGCCTCCGGCACTCCACAGGCCAAGGTTGTGCGTCAGTTTCGACCTGCCACACATCATTCAAACCAGCCGCAGCGCCGCGAGCTTACGGCGGCAGAGCGCAAGGCCATCGAAGCGCTCACCAGCGAACCCGTCGTGCACGAAATGCCCGAGCAACCGCGCCAGCGCTATCAGCGATGGGTGCAGCTGGATAAAGGCATCAAGGCAGGAAACGAATTCACCGAACAAGACCGCACATGGCACACCCGGTATCAGCAGACACCGGAATACCGCGCACAGCGCGCGGTCGCAGAAGATTTTGGGCTGGCTCAAGAGGCCTAAAAAAAGAAACCCGCTGTGGGAGCAGCGGGCGTGTACTTAACGAACGATTAAAACAAAAAACAAAAAACAACTACTGGAGGAACAAGCATGGATCAACACAGCCCACCCGTCAACACCGTCGCACCGCTGGCCAACGTCGCCATTTGCGTTGCCGCACTGGAGCGCGCCATGACGCGAGCCCACCATCTGCCCGGCATGGTCTGTTTTTCAGGCCCCAGCGGCTGGGGAAAAAGCACGGCCGCCGCGTACACCGCCAACCGGTACCGGGCCTACTACCTGCAGTGCATGAGTGCCTGGTCAAAAAAATCGTTTATGGAAAATCTGCTCAGAGAACTGGGCATCAAAGCCGCGCGCACGATCAGCGACATGATCCTGCAGGCCGGCGAAGAGCTGGCCCTGTCCGGTCGGCCGCTGATCATCGACGAGATGCAGTACATGGCTGATAAGAAGGCCGTCGAAATCGTGCAGGACCTGTATGAGGCCAGCGGCGGCGCACCCATGTTACTGATCGGCGAAGAGCAGCTGCCCAGCAAGCTGCGCAAGTGGGAGCGCTTCCACAACCGGATGCTGGACTGGGTGTTGGCCCAGCCCGCCGACCTGGAAGACGCCAAGGCCCTGCGCAGCCTGTACGTCAAGAAGATCACCATCGCCGATGACCTGATGGCCAAGGTTGCCGATGAAGCGCGCGGCTCGGTGCGTCGCATCTGCGTCAATCTCGATCGCATCGAGCAGGAGGCGCTGGCCTTCGGCACGGACCATATGGATCTCGCCGCCTGGGGATCCCGCCAACTGTTCACCGGCGAAGCGCCGCGCAGGAGAGTGTAATGGCCGCCACCAAAAACAAGCGCCAGCCCGTGCACCACAAACTGCGACACGGTCACATCACTGACCGCGACGCCGTCTGGGCCGCGATTCGGGAGCTGTGTGAATTTGGCATCAGCGACATCGAGGACAAGACCCGCGTCGCCACCGGCACCATCAAGACCTACGTGGTCGGGCTGGCCAAGGCCGGCTACCTGACTCGCATCGAAGGACTTCAGCGCGAAAAGAATGCGAAGGGAAAATTCATCGAGAGCCGCTGGTGTCTGGCGCGTGACGTCGGCGCCGATACCCCGCGAGTCACGCGCGACGGCAAGGAGGTAACGCAGGGCAAGGTGCGCGAAAACCTGTGGCGCACGCTGCGCATCATTGCCGACTTCACCGCCCGCGAGCTGGCCAGCACGGCATCGACGGAAGAGACGCCAGTGAAGTTCTCCGACGCGAAAGACTACATCAAGTACCTGCACAAGGCCGGCTACCTGGTGCTGGTCCAGCCGGCGAAGCCTGGCCACAAGCCCGGCACCGGCGCACAGGCCCGCTACCGCTTCCTCAAGAGCCGTTACACCGGCCCACGGCCGCCGATGGTGCAACGCATCAGGCAGGTGTTCGACCCCAACCTGGGCGAAGTGGTATGGCCCAAAGAGGACACCGCAAATGATTAAAAAAACGACCGTAGAAAAAACACGCGAGGCGTGGGGTCCGTCACTACCCGACTGGGTACAGCTGATGGCCGAGAACTGCGACCAGACATCCCAGGCAAGTTTCGCCACCAGGATCGGTTACTCGCCCGCCGTAGTGAACACCGTCCTGGGCTGCAAATACAAGGGCGATATTGGCGCCGTTAAACAGGCCGTTGAAGGGGCGTTAATGCACGCCACTGTGCAATGCCCCGTGTACGGCGACCTCGAAGGCCACCACTGTCTCGAATACCAGCGCCGCAAGTTTGCCGCCACCAACCCCACGCGCGTCAGGCTATTCCGCGCCTGCCGCGACTGCACCAACAACCGAACCGGGAGAAATGTATGAGACCACGCATCGAGCACCCAGCCGCCAGCATCGGCGTGCAGAACAAGCACGCCCTGGACACCTTAAGCCTCGCCTACAGCTGCGCACTACGCCTGGCGGAAGACGGCTTCACCGTACTCAGGGCTGTCATCGAAAACCACAAGCCAGTGATCTGGATCCAGCCAGAACAGCGATGCGCATCGCTGGGCGGCGGTGAATACAAGTGGAACAACCGCGAATCCACCATGCAGGCCGACGTTAACGGCTGCCGCGTGCAGTGGACCGTTGTGCACTAACCCGACAACACCCGACGACCCAAAAAAGGAGAGCAGCATGGAAACCGCACTTAGCTTTGCCACCGGCGCCATTGCCACCCTCATCGCTGTCGCGATTTGGCTGTACAACGCCATGAAAGAACCCAAGTAAAGAGCCACGGTAGTGATCAACCACAAGGAGTCTGCAATGTTCGCAACTGATGACGTACTGCAAGCACTGGCCCGCCACATCGGCCAAAAGAACGGTGCACGGGCCGATGTACTGGTGTCGGAGATCACCGGCCAACCAGGCCCCGACATGGCCGGCCAGCGGATGCTGCGCGCCCACATCACCACATTGCGAATGAGCGGCCATCACATCTGCGCCCACCCCTGCGACGGCTACTTCATGGCGGACACCCCTGAAGAATTGGAACAGACCTGTGAGTTCCTGTACGGCCGCGCGATGACCGGCCTGCAGCAGATCGCCCGGATGAAAAACATATCGCTGCCCGACCTGCGCGGCCAGCTGCACCTGCCAACCTAGCCACCAAGGAAACACCATGTCCCTCGCTGAAATCGAAACACTCACCCGCGACTATGCCGAATCGCGCGCGTATCTCACTGGCATCATCACCGCGCTGCATGAAGAGCTGGAGCGCATCAAGCATCCGGTGCTGCCGGTCATCCGGGAGGGTGTCGGCCAGTCTGCCGAGGCCCACGCAAAACTAAAGGCGGCGCTTGAATCAAGTCCCGAGCTGTTCATCAAACCCCGCACGCTCACGATCGCCGGTATCCGTATCGGCTACATGAAGCAGCGGGGAAAGGTGGTGATCGCGGATGACGAGGCCGTGATCAAGCGCATGCGCGCCCTGCTGCCAAAGAACCAGGCAGACCTAATGATCACGGTAAAAGAAAGCGTGCATAAGCCCTCGGTGTCGGACCTCACCGCCGCCGATCTGAAGCGCCTGGGCATCAGCATCACCGCCGACGAAGACATCGTCACCATCAAGCCCGTGGATGACGAGGTGGACAAGCTGGTGAACGCCCTGCTTGCCGAGGCCGAGAAAGATACCCGGCAGACGGACAGCGCCGCCTGAACACGGAGAGCGCCCAGCTGGCGGTGGCGGGTAACACCAGCAGTCGAGGCGCGACAGCCTCTATCGCGTGACTCGACCGACTGGCCCACGAGACGGGCTTAACAATTTACAGCCCTAACGCGATGCAGCTATCGCCCAGGGTGCGACACCTGCACAAAGCCTTGCACATAATCGGGGCCAGTGGTGTGACAGCTCGGAGAGTACGGCACCAATTTAAACAGAAGGAACGCCTCATGGAATATTTTATTGTTACCGCCGACGATGCCGAATTGCTGGAATATGCCGTCAATGAGCGCATAAAAAATGGCTGGGTGCCGCAGGGCGGCGTCTCGTGCTCACTGAGTGAAAATCAGCACGTCGAAACACTCTATGCCCAGGCCGTGGTGAAGAAGGAAAACAAATGAGCAAGCTGACCAAACAGCAGTGGCAAGAGGTCGAGGAAAGACTGAAGCAGTTTTTTAGCCCGGTCTACCTCAACTGCGATGGCTACAAAGTGACATTGGTGCTGGAGCGTGTCGATCAATTCAATAACGCCATTCGGCTCTACGTTGACGGAGTCTTTAGGGGTAAATGGCTCCTTAAGAAGGATGACGCATGGTGCGAAGAAGCAAGGCGGTTTCTTCCGTTGCGCACAAAGGCGAGGTACTCCGAAAAAGAAAAGAAACAATTGATCAGAGTTTTTGGAAAGAAGGACGCCCGAGAAAAATTCAACATCGACGGCCGTATCGAAGGGAGGCAAATCTTCTGGAAAGCCTTCGGTCCGCTCAAGCGCCACTTCATTGCCAACAATGAAACCATCGAGCTCGTTACCGACGAGCAGACAACAACTAGCTGAGGATGTATTGATATGTGTGATTGCAGATCGGTTCTTGAAAAAAAGCTTTTGCAGCGAGTGCAGAATGCCAATCCGGAAGCAACCGGAATCAATATTGGTTTAGGTGGGTATGTCTATGTGATTGGTGGGTCTGTTGGCATGAAGCCCTCGCTCCCTATTGAGGGAAGTTTCGATCTGCCGACAAAAAGCGGAGGCACAAAAACCAAGAGAATTAAGGAAAGAATGATTGCCAGCTATTGCCCATTCTGCGGCGAGTCGTTGATAGGTGAGGTCGCATAACGGCGTAATGCAATGAGCACTAAAGCCCCCTACAAATCACGCACCATCGAGCTGGCAAAGATCCACCTGGCTGCCAAGCAGCTGGGTATGTAGGATGACGCCTATCGCGACATGCTGTGGGTGATTGCCCGCGTTCGCTCCGCGAAAGATCTGGACGAAACCGGGCGTAAAATGGTGATTAACCACCTGACGAAATGCGGCGCCGTGTTCACCCAGCAGCGGCGCACGCGCCCCGCCAAAGACAAGAAGAAGATGGTGAAAAAGGTCCGCGCCATGCTGGCCGAAGTGCAGCGGCCTGACGCCTACGCCGATGGCATGGCAAAAAATATGTTCGGCATCGAGCGCTTTGAGTGGCTGGAGTATGGGCAGCTGCATCGCCTGGTCGCGGCGCTGGTGTTTGATGCCGCCCGGCACGGCAGGAGAACAGAGTAATGCAGCTCAACCGTTGCCCCATTTGCCATTCGCGAATTGACCTCGTTGCGCTGTGCCAGGATGAATCCGGCCGAGAGCTGCTCGCCACGCTGTCCCAGCTCGACACGCTGTCCGGCACGGCGCTGGTCTGTTACCTCGGCCTGTTCCGGCCCGCTACCCGCGACCTGGCCAATGACCGCGCCCTGCGCCTGATGCGCGAAGCAATGGCCCTGCACACCGAGCCGGCCGTACTCGCCGCAGCGATGCACGAGAGCGTGCAATCCATGCGCAGCAAACAGGACGCAGGGGCATTCAAGCCACTCACCAATCATAACTACCTGAAGCGCGTGCTGGAGACCGTTTCAGTGACTGCACTAGCCCTGCCTGCCAGCGGGCAGGGGCTTGCACATAGTCCCACCAGGCCGCCCTCAAAAACGGCACAGGCCATCGAGGCGCTGCAACACTACCCAACCCCCGAAGGTGTGCCCGAATGGTTTACGCGCACCGTGTGCGGCTCACTGGCCGAGCTGGTGATGATGTCGATGGAAGGCATGCCCGCGTACGACACCCTGACCCTGCAGGCCGAGCGATGGCTGCGCGAGCTATGGCCCAAGCGTGACTGGCAGCAGCGCTGCCGGTTCCGTGGCGCCAAACGTCTGCGCGACGCCTTTACCACCGCCGCCGACACGAAGGAGCGCTGGCCCTCCGTGCGTGATGTGCTGAGCCAGGTGCCGAAAGAATGAAACTGTCTAGCGCATCCATCGACTGCCTCCCGGCCTCAGTCCAGGACCTGGTCGAGGTCATCGGCCTGGCTGCCGCCCTGGTCATCGTCGAAGAGCGTGGTGGCATTCGCCTGTGCGTGCCGACGCGGGTACGGCACGACCACTGGCTGATGGACGGAATCGGTGCGCAAGCCTTTAACAACCTGGTCGACATGTACGCCGGCGAAGAGATCGAGATCCCCCGTTGCCATGCCGCCATGCGCGCGCTCCGAGAGCAGGAAATTGTCAATGCGGGCGAATCTAATTCTCAGCTTGCACGTCGTTACGGTTACACCGAGCGCGGCATTCGCAAGCTCAAGCGTCGCGTCGGTGACAAGGCGCCGGATGACCAGCAGGAATTGTTTTAAACTATTGCCCACTATTGCGCCTTGCTGTAATGTAAAAAGCACCCCTTAAGCATTCCCCCGGTACCCGTTCCCCCGTCCATCCCCGGCCCCATGCCCCTAGTCTGTAGGCATGAGCCGCATACAGCTAACCAACAATTTTTATCTCGACGAATTCACCCGCTCTGATGTGGCGGCGCGCCACGGCATTGTCATTGACGTGCAGATCAATGACGCGGTTTACCTGAACCTGCTGCGCCTGTGCATCAACGTACTGCAACCCCTGCGAGAGGCCCTGGGGCCGGTGCACATACTGAGCGGCGTGCGTCCCGTGCAGCTCAATACCCTGATTGGCGGATCAAAGACATCGCAACACATCTCCGGCTGCGCTGCGGACATTGTTGTCACCGGCCACACGCCGTTAGAAGTTGCGCGCTGGATCTATTACTCGTGCCTGTATGACCAGGTGATCCATGAGTTCGGCCAGTGGACGCATGTGTCAACCTCTGCTGCCGTGGTGTTCGATCGCGCGCAACCCCTCACCGCCATCAAACAACCCCGCCTGTTACGCAAACCGAAAACGGTCTATGTGCCCGGTCTATTGAGCATGGAAGACGCACTGAGGATGATCGCATGATATCTATCGCCGCTGTATTGGGGCTCGCTGAATACGTCCCCGGACTGGTCCGTCTGCTGGGTGGAAAAAAGGCCGCCGATGTGGCCGACAAGGCGCTGGAGGTTGCCCAGGAGATTACCGGCATCGGCGATGTCAACACCGCCATCGACGCCATCAAGAAAGACCCCGAGCTACGGATCAAATTCCAGAACGCCATCACGCCAATGGTGGTGGCCGAGCTGGAGGCCGACACCAAACGGCTGGAATCCGTCAACGCCACCATGCGGGCAGAGAGCCAAAGCGGTGACAAGTTTACTAGCCGCTGGCGCCCGTTCTTCGGTTATATCGTCGCCATCACCTGGGGCATGCAAATGCTGGCCATCAGCATTGTCATTGTCTGGCATCCTAAAGAAGCCGCTGGCCTGATCGCCGCGATGGCCAGCCTGTCAGTGATCTGGGGTGTCGCATTATCCGTGCTCGGCATCTCCGTGCATAAGCGCAGCCAGGACAAGGCCATTGCCGCCGGCCAGGCATTGCCGATCGGCATCGCCGGCGCACTGGCGCAGCGCATCACCGGGAATAAAACCAATGGATGATCTGGACCGCGCCAAAGAGCTGGAGATGGAGCATCGCCAGCGATCGATCGATGCCGCGCTGTCAGCGCCAGACAAAGGCCAGGGCGAGCAACAGCGGATCGATACTCGCGGACGGGTTATCTGCATCGATTGCACCGACATTATTCCCAAGGAAAGACTCAAAGCCAGGCCGGATGCCGTGCGCTGTATTTACTGCAAACAGGACTGGGAGAGAAAGCACAAATGATCGACTGGAACACCGTAGGCGTCGTGGTCGCCATCGCCGGCTCGGTTGCCGGTCTGCTGAAGTATGTCTTCTACCTGCTCGACAAACACAAGGAGAGTATCGACGAGCGGTTCAGCGAGCACCACAACAAGATCGAAAAGAACAGTACGGATATCCGGACCAACGAGAAAAAGATCAACGATACCCGCGACGAGATCCATAAGGATTACGTGCGCGAGGACACCTACAGAAACGACCTGCAGAACATGACCAAGGTGGCCAGCGACAACTTCAAGGCCATGTTCAAAAAGATGGATGCCGTCGCCAAAGACCTGAACCAGCTCATCGGCGCACACAACGGAAAAGTCAAAAGCGATATAGAACGCCAGACCAATGAAAACGAACAACGATAATCTTGATCGGCTGCGCTGCCTGCGCATCCTCCAGGCGCTGCACCGCTCTTATCCGGATCCGCAAGGCGAGATCGCCGTGCTTAACGCCCTGCAAACGGACCCCGAGCTATCGCCCACCATTGAGCGCGTGCGTCGCTCATTGTCTACCCTGGGAGAAAAAGGCCTTGTTGAATTGCTGCGCGTGGATAATTCTGATTGGATGGCAGGCCGTGTCACCAGCCTGGGCATGGCCTTCCTCGCCGCCGAAAATACCAATGGTGTGGAGGGCGTCTACCATCCATCCGAAAAACCCGAGCCCGACACCACCGGCCTGCACGGACGCAATTCCAGCATCACCTCGCTGCCGTCGGAGGTCAAAGCATGGCTTGACCAGGAGCTGGTGCGCCGGCGCTTCACCGGCTATATCGACCTGGCCGTACTACTCGAAGGCCAGGGCTATGAAATCAGCAAGAGCGCCATCGGCCGCTACGGCAAGAAATTCAAAGAGGAGCAGAAGCAGCTAAGGCAATCTATTGAAATGGCCAAGGCCTTTGCCGAGGTAGTGGGTGATGACGGCGCCGCTATGAACCAGACCCTCACCGCCCTGGCGCAGCAGGAACTGATGTCGGTGATACGCAACGGCGAATACGATGAAGACATCAAGCTGCCGGCGCTCATCCGCAGCATTGCCAGCCTCAACCGCTCGGACGTCAACACCCGCAAGTTTCAGATCGAGCAGGCCGCCCGCCACAAGGCGCTGGACGAAGCCGCCGACGCCGTAGAGATTGCCGCCCAGCAGCAGGGCCTCACCAAGGACCAGGCGCAGTTCTGGCGCCAGCAAGTGCTGGGTGTGAAGTGATGAGCGATGTAGCACGCAACCATGTCTGCCTGACAGGCAGCCTGATTGTTATCGTCGCAGGCGGACCGTTCTGGGCATGGGGCGCCTGTATTGCTGGAGCCCTGTTTTTTCACCAGTGCCTTGCGCGTGGCTGGTAATGCAGGGCGCACCTTCCGACGTCATCCGCACCGTCAGCTGGGAAGAGCTGCCGGCCTCGGTACGCGAAATCCCCGCCGCCCAGAACCCGCTGGCCGATGGCGTGCTGATGCTGCACCAGCAGCAATGGCTGGCGCTGTGTCACGCAGAAGATCTAACCATTTCGGAAAAGGGCCGACGCACCGGCATCACCTACGCCACCGCACTGGACTCATCCATCACCTCCGCCAGTCGCAAGGACGCCGGCGGCGATAACGTCTACTACGTCGGCGACACCAAAGAGAAGGGCCTGGAGTTTATCGGCTACTGCGCACACATGGCCAAGGTGATGGCAATGGCAATGGCCGAAGGCTGGAACGGCATCGAGGTCTTCCTGTTTGAAGACCAGCAGCCGGACGGCACCAGCAAAAACATCACCGCCTATCGCATACGCTTTGCCTCCGGGTTTCAGATCGTCGCGCTGTCCAGCAACCCGGCCAACATTCGTGGCCTGCAGGGCATCGTGGTAATCGATGAAGCCGCCTTCCATGCCAACGTGCAGTCGGTGATCGACGCCGCCACGGCGTTGATCATCTGGGGCGGCAAGATCCGCATCATCTCCACCCACAACGGCACCAACAACCCGTTCAACCAGCTCATCAAAGATGCCAGGTCAAGCCTCAACGCCTTCAAAGTTTTCTATGTGTCGTTTGATGATGCCGTGGCCAACGGCCTGTATGAGCGCGTGTGCTTCGTCAAAGGCTGGGAGCCCACCGAGGAAGGCAAGAAGGCCTGGTACGAGAAAGTCCGCAAGGGCTACGGCGCCAACACCGCCGCCATGCGCGAAGAGCTGGACGTCATCCCGCGCGACGGATCCGGCGTCGCCATCCCCGGCGTACTGGTCGAAAACTGCATGCATGAAAAGCGGCCCGTGCTGCGCCTGGCATTGCAAAGCGACTTTGCCCTGCGCTCTGAAGAGTATCGACGGACGTGGTGTGAGGCGTGGATTAACGTCAATTTAAAGCCGCTGTTAGATAGCCTGAGCCCCGGCCTGGAACATGTCTACGGCGAAGACTTTGCACGCCACGGTGACTTCTCCGTCATCGCGCCAATGGAAATCGGCCAGAGCCTGGTGCGGCGCGTCCCCTTCCTGGTCGAGATGCACAACGTGCCCACGCGCCAGCAAGAGCAGATTCTCTGGACGATCATCAAGGCCCTGCCAAAGTTCCGCAAAGGCGCGATGGACGCCACCGGTAACGGTGCCACCATCGCCGAGTACACCGCCGACAAATTCGGCCACACCCGCATCGACCAGGTGATGCTCAACAACGCCTGGTACCGCGACAACATGGTGCCGTTCCAAACCGCCTTCCAGGACCAGATGCTGGACCTGCCGCAGGATGCCGACATTAAAAACGACATCCGCGCCCTGCAGATGATTGATGGCATCATCAAACTGCCGGGCCTGCGCCAGGCCGACACCAAAAACGCCGCCTTCAAACGCCACGGCGATTCCGCCATCGCCATCGCCCTGGCGTACTACGCCAGCAACCAGGACGCCTGTCCCATCGAATACACCGCAGCCCCCACCAAAGCCAGCCGCTGGGATCCCGATGCGGATGACGTTGGCGATGTGCGGGTTGTTGGCAAGGGGGCTTGGTAATGACAATTGATAAACTGAAAAATAACGGAGACGTATGACATGGCGACATATTTAGAATTACAGACATTACGGTCAAATTCTTTGCTGCGAAACAAGTGCGCTATGGCTATTGCAAAGAAGGCACATGCTATTGCGCAAGAAGCAACTCCTGTCGCTGAGAAAATGGCATGGGCTAAAGCAGCTATTGGTAATCCAGAATCAAAACTGGAGGCGGCAATAAACTATGTGCTGGCAGATAAAAGTGCCGCCACCCTGGCCACAATTATGGGCATCATTGACGGCGATACTGACACTAATGACGCGATCGTTCAGGCCGCCATTGACGAATCAATTGACAGATTATTAGGGGTGTAAAATGGCATACACAGCAGGTACAAGAACTGCACTGGCCAATACTGACCGGCTGCACTCAAACGCTAACGGCGTGGCGGAGGCTTTTGGTGGGATTGATAATTCGAGCGGTAAGCTGGACTATTCAATCAATCTACAAATCCCTATCAACGCCAGCGCGGTAGCTGGGACTTATGACGTTTATTGCGTGACATCGCAGGACGGAGTTGAGTGGGATGCCAATATTGATCCAGCGAACGTGGGTGATGTAGCGGCTAAGGTTGATGCTGCTCCTGAACTGAAGTGGGTGGGCAGTTATACAACTGTATATAACGCATCGAATCGCGCAGAGGTCGAGGTCAATATTGATTCGATTAATGCGGTGCTTGGGTGTTCTGTAGCCCCGCAGTTTTTCGGTTTCGTTGTAGACAACAATTCCGGGCAAACCATTCCGGCATCTGGGGCGGACGGTGATTCAGTAAGCATAGATATTACCTAATGCCACTAATTTTCCAAAAACGACCGTGGACTCGGAAGCCGCCCTCGGGCGCTCAACCATCCAGTGAGTTTGCAAAAGATTTGTGGCAGTTTATCGTGCCAGCTGCTGCTGGTTGGGCGAATATAGCGCCGCAGACCAGGGGGGATTGGAATTTGGGTGGCGGAACGCTCGCCCCCAGTATTAGCCGCTCACTAGGGCGCAGCTGGGTGTTTCCAGAAAATACGAGCAATGTGGCGTGCCAGTTACATGCTGGCGCGGGAGGCAAGGTCCGCCCGAATAAGCCGATTACAATTATGGCGCGCGTTAATATGCACCAGACTAATAAGTATGGGCAGATTATCCTCGCAGACTCAGATACTGGGTGGAATCCTGGCGGATATTTCAAGCACTACAATTTCATCATAAATCCCACGAATCATTACGCTACGAAGTTGTTCTTCCGCTGGACTGATTCTGCGCTTGCCATCCATACACATATCACGCCCAATGCTGTCGCCACTGTTAATGAGGTTACGGTGGTCGCGGTCGTTTATGATTTTTCCACGCTTAGATTTTTTGCTAACGGTGTGGAGGTCCACTCAGTCGCTATTTCGTCGGACTTCCAGGCGGAGCCAATAGATCACGCGTCTGGTTTTATTAGGGGGCTTTGGTCTGATTCTTCAAACGGCCCACACTGTACTGGCGATTTCCTTGCGATCCACAACAGGGCGATGAGTAATGAGGAAATTGCTTACTACTCAGAAGATTTTAATGGGCGGGCATTTCGGCCGCGCACCCAATACATTCCTGTTTCGGCAGGAGGCGGCCCTCAAATACTCACCCCTTCCGCCATCGCCAGCGCCGAGGCCGTCGGCGCGGCAACGGTTGCCCCTGGGGCGGTGGTGTTGCTGCCTGGCGGCATCGCTAGTGGTGAGGCCTTTGGCGCGCACAGCTTGTCTGCCATCTCCACGATCATTGCGCAGGCCATCGCTTCCCTGGAGGCGATGGGCAGCCCTGCGGTATTGCCTGGCACGGTGGCGGTGCAGCCGTCCGCCATTGCCAGCGCCGAAGCTATTGGTGCGCCAACGGTTGCCCCTGGAGTGGTGGCGGTGCAGCCATCTTCCATTCCCAGTGCCGAGGCCATCGGCACGCATAGCCTTTCCAGTGTCACCACGATCATTGCGCAGGCCATCGCTTCCCTGGAGGCGGTGAGCAGCCCTGCGGTATTGCCAGGCACGGTAGCGGTGCAGCCGTCTGCCATTCCTAGTGCCGAGGCCGTCGGCGCACACAGTCTTTCCAGTGCCACCACGATCATTGCGCAGGCCATCGCCTCCCTGGAGGCGCTGGGCAGCCCTGCGGTTGTCCCTGGCGCGGTGGCTGTGCAGCCGGCTGCCATTCCCGGTGCCGAGGCCTTTGGCGCCGTCACCTTGCTCAATGGCGCGATCTCGCTGCAGCCCCTGGGCATCGCCTCGGCAGAGGCTCTGGGCAGTCCGCAGATTGTGGCCAGCGGCCTGTTGCTGCCGACCGGCATCGCCAGCGCCGAGGCCGTGGGTGCGCTGAGTGTGGCGCCCGGTGCAGTGTCCATTGATGTTGCCGGCATCGGTAGCGGCGAGGCTTTTGGCGCGCTCACGGTGCAGCCAGGCTCGGTGATTATCGTGCCCAATGGTGTGGTGAGTGCAGAGCTGTTCGGTGATGCGTTTGTGATACCGGGCGCCACGGTGATTGCGCCATCCGGCATTGAAAGCGGTGAGCAGTTCGGCTCCATTTTAATCGTCGGCGGTAATGTCTTTATCGGCTGGCTGCTCGGCGCGATTACGGCATACCCGGCGTTGGCCGCACAGGTGACAGCAGCGCCGGCGATGGATGGATCACTGCAGGCCACGCCCGCGCTCGATGGCGACATTAGCGCGCGACCAGGAGACAAATAATGTTAGACGACACTCTCATTCTCAATAGCGACAACATCATCGAGATCCCCGCGCTCACCAACGGCCTCACTGGCGCGGCGGTAAACAATGCCACCGTGCAGCTCACGCTTTTGACAACCGGCGACACGGAGATACCCGGACAGGTCTGGCCGCTGGCGATGGATTATGTTGCCGGCAGCGCGGGCACCTATCGTGCAACGGCAGCCTACACGCTGACGCTCGCACACAAGCAAAAGGTGAAGGCGGTGGTGGTGGCCGATGCCGGCGGCGGCTTTCACCGCGAGTGGCAGAAGTTTTTTACAGTAATCATCGGTTCAAACTAAGGAGCAAAGACAATGCCAAATGCACTATATGACAAAGGCCGCGAGGGTTTTCTGGACGGCTCTATAGACTGGGACACGGACAACATTAAAACCATCCTGGTGGATGCTGCCGACTATGTGGTCGACCTGGCTACCCACCAATTCCTGTCTGACATTATCGCCGGCGCCAGGGTCGCGACCTCGGCCAACATGACCGGCAAGACGGTAACGGCCGGCGTGGCCGATGCGGACGATGTGACCTTCTCTGCCGTGGTGGGCGACCCTTCGGAGGCGCTAGTCATTGTTCAGGACACCGGCGTGGAGGCTACCTCGCGCCTGATCGCCTACATCGATACCGCCAGCGGCCTGCCGGTAACCCCCAACGGCGGAGACATCCAGACGCAGTGGGATGCCGGCGCCAACAAAATCTTTAAGCTGTAAGCGAAGCGTCAATAATCAACGGAGATAGTGATCATGAAAAAATACAACACGATGACGGTGCAGGAGCTGGAAGACGAAAACGCCAGGCTGATGCAGGCCAAGGCCGAGATCCGCGAACAGCAAAAGGAACTGGTCGCCGTGCTCGACGCAAAACGCGCCGATGCTGCGCTGGCCGAGGACGTGAAAAAGCTGCAGGAAAAGCACGGCGCCAAGCTGCAAGTGCTTAACCCCGGTGGCATCGCATCCGCCGAAGGTGTCAACGGAGAATAGCAATGGCAACGTCCCGCATCCTCGACCCGTACGGCCAGCCGTTTCGGCTCAAAGAAATCACCGAGCCGCAAACGGCCCGGCTGGGTCATCTTCGCCAGGAGTTTGCGTCGCATCCGGTGCGCGGGCTATCGCCCGGCAAGCTGGCCCGCATCCTGGAAGAGGCCGAGCAGGGTGACCTGCGCGCGCAGTGTGACCTGTTCGAGGACATGGAAGAAAAGGACGGGCACATCTTCGCCGAGCTGGGCAAGCGCAAGCGCGCCCTGCTGGGGCTGGATTGGGACATCGTGCCGCCGCGCAATGCCAGCAAACAGGAAGAGGACGACGCCGCCTACGCCAGGGACTTCATCCAGGACCTGCCCAACTTCGAGGACGTGCTGCTGGACATGGGCGACGCCATCGGCAAGGGCTTTTCCAATCTGGAACTGGAGTGGCGCCGGGCGGACGGTGAATGGATACCCAAAATCGAATACCGTCCGCAAAGTTGGTTTAAGGTGCGCCCGGATGACCGCAACGAACTGCGCCTGCGCGATGCCACGGTGGACGGCGCCGCGTTGCAGCCCTTCGGCTGGATCAGCCATATCCATAAGGCCAAGAGTGGCTACATCACCCGGGCGGGTCTGGGTCGCGTGCTGGCCTGGCCGTTCCTGTTCAAAAACTACAGCGTGCGGGATCTGGCCGAATTTCTGGAGATTTACGGCCTGCCCATGCGCCTCGGCACGTATCCCTCCGGCGCGTCCGACGACGAAAAGGCCACCCTGTTAAACGCCGTGGTCAACATCGGCCATGCGGCGGCCGGCATCGTGCCGGAGGGCATGGTCATCGACTTCAAGGAGTCCGCCAAGGGCAACAAGGATCCCTACGAGGCGATGATGGACTGGTGCGAACGCACCCAATCCAAGGCCATCCTCGGCGGTACGCTCACCTCCCAGTCGGACGGCGCCTCATCCACCAACGCCCTGGGCAATGTGCACAATGAAGTGCGCCACGACCTGATGGATGCCGATGCCCGCCAGTTTGGCTCCACGCTCACCCGTGACCTGGTGTTTCCCATCCTCGCGCTCAACCGTGCCGGCGTCACCAGCCTGCGCCGCTGCCCGCGCCTGGTGTTTGACACCCAGGAGCCGGAAGACCTGGCGCTAATCTCCGAGGCCGTGCCCAAGCTGGTCGCAGCCGGCATGCGTATTCCCGTGGCCTGGGCACACGAAAAGCTGCGCATCCCGCAGGCGGAAGAGGATGAAGAAACCCTGGGGGCCCCCGCAACGCCCACCCCTCCGACTGACACCCTGCCCATCCCCGCTGCCCTCAAAGCGGGGCTGGCCGCGCTCAAGGCCCGCGCCGAGACCGGCCCGGCCGATGTGGCCGATACCTACACCACCCAGCTGGACGCCGTCACCCAGGCCACCCTGGCCGGCCTCATCGACCCGGTCGCCCAGCTGGTGATGGCCGCCGGCAGCCTGGAAGAGATCCGCGACGGCATCGTGGCACTCAGCAGCACAATGGACGAATCCACCCTGGCCACCCAGATGCAGCTGGCCTTCGCCGCCGTGGACCTGGCGGGGCGTTTTGAGGTGCAAAACGGCCAATGAGGAAATGCCGCCTGAGAGGCTCTGAGAGCCGCGCAGCCGGGAAATGGCTACGCTGGCCCGGCCGCGAACCTTTTAAACGTTTTCGGGCCGATTTAAACGGGGTTAGTGCCGGTTCGGGGTGGGACGGGATGGTGGATGTCGGGGTTTGGCGAATGAGGGGGGATTTTGGGCAATGAGGCCTCTCTTCCTTCCCTTGTACACCCAATATTTCAATGCCTATAAGGACGGCAGCAAAACTGGAGAGCTGCGCCTGTATGGTCCTCGCTGGAATGAAAAAACCTGCACGGTTGGGCGTGAGGTGGTTTTGTCCAAGGGATATGGAAAACAGGCACGGATGATCGGCAAGGTTTGTTTCTTTGCGAAGGTGTACGGCCAACATCTGAACCCTGAAAACAAAAAGGCGGTGCAGGCGATGTATGGAACGCTCGACGTGCTGATTGCATTTATCGGAATTGAAGACCTGAAACCCCATGCCTGAACCCTACGAAAAACTTCCCTTCCCCGAGGCCATCGACTTCTTCCGCCAGAAGCTCAGCCTGCCCACTGAAACCTGGACGGACATCTGGGAGGGCATGCACGCCCGCGCCTTTGTGGTGGCCGGCGCGATGAAGCAGGATCTGCTCACGGACTTTCGCAGTGCGGTGGATCGGGCGATCACCGATGGCGTGACGCTGGACACCTTCCGCAAGGATTTCGACAGTATCGTGCAGAAACATGGCTGGGCGTATAAAGGGGGGCGCGGCTGGCGCTCCCGGGTGATTTACGACACCAACGTGCGCCAGGCATACAACGCCGGGCGTGAACTGCAGATGGCGGATCCGCAGCTGCGCGAGACTCGGCCGTACGGGCTCTATCGTCACGGCGATTCCGCGACACCACGGCCCCTGCATCTGAGTTGGGATGGCCTGGTGCTGCCCCTGGACGATCCCTGGTGGCGAACCCACACGCCCATGAATGGCTGGGGCTGTTCCTGCAAGAAGTTTTCGATCAGCGCGGACGAGGCCGAGCTGCGCGGTTTTAAGGTTGCGCCTGCCGCCCCGAGCGATGGCAGCTATGAGTGGCTGGACAAGGCCACCGGCGAGGTGCACCGGGTGCCGGCAGGCATCGACCCGGGCTTCGCCTATAACGTGGGCGATGCCGCCTGGGGCCGCCAGCTGAGCGAACAGGCGATGGCCAGCTGGAAGGCTCAGGGCGCGAAAGCCTGGGCCCCGCTTACGCCCGGTGGCTGGAAAACCGCCGGGCGCCCTGAACACATTCCCCTGGAAGCGCCCGTGGCTTCGCTGGGGCGTCGCGTCAAATCCGTGGAGGATGTGCAGGCGGCGCTGGAAACCGCGCTGGGTGGACCGGAGAAGGTCTTCACCGTGGCCGGGCAGCCGCTGCTGGTGAATGCGCAAAGCCTGGCACAGCATATTGATGCAAATCGGGCCGAGTTTATACCCCTGATTAACGAGACCTTAAACGACCCTTATGAGGTGTGGTTGAGCTTTGATAAACACCAGGCAACCGGCAAGGTGGTGCTGCGCCAGCGCATCATCAAGGCGGTGGACATCGGCAAGGGCAAGGGGGTGCTGGTGGTGGCCAACGCCGTGAAGGGCATGCTGGAGGCCTGGACGTTTTTACCTACGTCAGACATGAAGTATTTGAAACAGCAGCGCCGGGGCTTTTTGATGCTAGGGCGCTAATTCTGCGCAGGACTGAAATGGGGCCATCACCCCTCCGGCGGAGGTGGGCGGATGCAGCAGCTCAAACGGGGCGCAGCCCTCGCGGCAACATCGAACGCAAAGTATAGGTAACGCCATGAGTAACTTCAAGATCGACCTGACCTACCAGGACCGCGAGGTGCAGGCGCTGTTCAGCAAAATGCAGTCCAAAGGCCGGCACACCGAGCCCGCGATGCGCGACATCGGCGAGGCCATGCTCATTTCCACGGACAAGCGATTTCGCAGCCAGGTAGACCCCGAGGGAAGCGCCTGGGCCCCGCTGAGCCCGCGCACGCTGAAGCACAAGCGCAACAAGAAGATCCTCACCGAGCGTGGCTACCTGCGCGGCAGTATGGCCTACCAGGCGAGCACGAATCGCGTGGTCTGGGGCACCAACTCCCCCTATGGCGCGATCCACCAAAATGGCGGCGAGATCAAAAAGAAGGCCCGCAGCCAGACCCTGGCCTTTAACGGCCGTGGCCGCTTCACCAGCCGCAAGGCCGCCAGCAAGCGCAAGCGCGGCGCCATTGGCGTGGCCTTCACCAGCATCGGCGCGCACGCGGTGACCATTCCCGCCCGGCCGTACCTGGGCGTCTCTCGCGAAGATAGGAAGATCGTGCTGCGGATCCTGCGCCGGCATCTGCGCCCGGAAAAACAGGGTTGAGGAATTATGCTGCTGCCTGGCGGTTTGTTATTTAAACTGCGCTTGTGCGTATTCCCAGGCAGCAGCAAAACCGTTAAGCGCAACCTGGCCGCGAGTATTGTGTAGCTGAACAAAAAGCGTTTCGCCGGTTAGCATCTGTCGGATGAATGCGTTGTCTGACGGGTGCAGCATGGTTGAGCATACGCCACCCCCAGGCCTCCTGACGGGAACAGTATCAGGCTTATGGTTGTCGACTTTGTAGGGCATGTAATCATAATCGCAATAGGGCCAGTATCCTTTGCTGAAGGGCTTGAATGGCTCAACTGCCACTAATGTCGCTCCATAAAAACGGAAGCAAAATTTCGGCTTCGTGTATTTAGGATCCATATAAAATGAA
Organism: Gammaproteobacteria bacterium; assembly: GCA_032250735.1. NCBI lineage: Bacteria > Pseudomonadati > Pseudomonadota > Gammaproteobacteria > Gammaproteobacteria bacterium. The sequence goes on along the minus strand of JAVVEP010000001.1, from coordinate 259,161 downwards.
TTTTTTTCGTTCGGCTCAAATTGAGCGCAAAGCTTTATTTCTGGAGAGGGCTGTAACGGGTCGTTTATTCTGGTTGTCTGCCAAGCCTGGTACCGTCGATCATAATGCATAACTCCAGATGAGAACGTGCGGACCGTTTCCCCATCCTTACCATCCGCTTGCACTGTATCCGGTTTATTGACGTCAGGATTAATACTGGTTGGCGCTGTTGCCTGGATTGTCGCGCAGCCTGATGCGGCTATTAAAAAGAGGCCAACAAACATCAGTCTAAGATCCATTTAAATTTCCCCCGTGTGAGCGTGAAAGGATAACAAAGAGTAGCAGCATACCGCCGCACCGCGGTCTTGTCATTCGTGAGCGAACAAGATAGCCTTAACCGTCAATTCCCCCGCACTCCCCCGGAACACGTTCCCCCGTAATTTTATCAGTGCATCCCGCTACTCTGGCGGCATGTACGGTATTCCCTCAGCCAAACCCAATTACCTCTCCGGCCAGATCGGCTTCGCCGCTTGCGCGTTTAAGGTCAGTGCGGCCAGCACGGAAGTGCAACTCTTCCCTGCCGGCCGCTTTAAAGCGCGTGACGGTCGACCGAACGAGGTGGACAGCTGGTACATCGACGCCGGGATCGCCCGGCGCCTGATCGCCGATGCCGCACTGCGCACAACCCCTTACCTGATCGATTACGAACACCAGACCCTGCTGTCTAAAGACAACGGTAAGCCTGCGCCGCGCTCGGCAAAATTCACACAGCTGGAGTGGCGTGAAGGTGATGGGCTGTATGCCATTGATGTTGAGTGGACAGCCCAGGCCAAAGCATTCATCGAGAACGATGAATACGAATTTATTTCCCCCGTATTTCCCTACAACAAAACCACCGGCGCGGTGATGGGTTTTTTCCATGCCGCGCTCACCAATGATCCCGCCATAGATGGCATGGAAGGCGTCGCAAAACTGGCGGCCGCTCGCTTCAATTTCAATCCTGAACCTACGGAGAAAAACATCATGAACAAAGCACTGCTCAAGCTGCTCGGCCTGAATGAGGACGCGAATGAAGAAGACGTTCAACAGGCCGTGGCAGCCCTGACCACGAAACTAGCGGCGATGAATGCCGCATTGGTGATAGCGGATGATGATGACGGTGTTGCTGCAATTGCTGCTTTAAAGAGTGCCGTCAGCACGAAACCTGACCCTGCCAAGTTTGTACCAGTGGACGTGGTGAAAGACCTGCAAACACAGGTGGCGGCATTGACCACCCAGATCAATACCGCCCGGGTGGACGACCTGGTCGAGCTCGGGCTGAGCAACGGCAAGCTGTTACCCGCCCAGGAAGAGTGGGCGCGGGATCTGGGCGAATCAGACGTGGCCGCACTGACGGCGTACCTGGAGTCCGCGCAACCCATTGCCGCGCTGAAGGGCAACCAGAGCGACAGCAAGAAGCTCGATGCTGATGACGTCACGCTCAGTGATGAGGCCATCGCGGTCTGCAAACAGATGGGCATCAGCGAAGAAGACTACAAGAAATCCCTGGCCGTCTAGCCCGCCAACAACCCTGACGACACCCAAAAGACAAAGATAAGGAGAAGGACATGCCACTAGTTGCAGATCGAAATACATACATGAAGGACGGTGAGATTATTCCCGTACCGGTAGCGGCTGGTGCCGTTTGCTTCGCCGGCGGTTTGGCGGTTGCGAACGCGACCGGGTTTGCCGCACCGGGATCCGTGGCCACCACGCTCACCTATCTGGGACGCTTTGAAGAGAAGAAGGACAACACTGGCGGCGCGGATGGCGCGGTTGATGTGCTGGTGCGCCGCAACAAGGCCTTTCAGTTTGCGAACTCGGCCGGCGACGCCGTTACCCAGGCCAGCCTGGGCAAGGTCTGCTACATCGAGGACGACGAAACCGTGTCGGCTACCAACGGTACGGGTACGCGATCGGCCGCCGGTATCGTGATCGGCATTGATGCCGACGGTGTGTGGATCGAATAAGCCCGGCATTTTGGCGCGCAGTAAACAGTTTATTTAACAGTTATTAAATACGGAGAAAATGCTATGAAACGCATTGCAGTTTTTATGATAGGAACGATCGCCCTGGTCGGCGTGGCGATGGCCGCCTTTGCGGGCGTGCCGCCGGTTGATTTTCAAACGATGGTAGCGACCGATATCGGTAGCGCAGGATTGCCCATGCTGGGCTTTGCCGGGCTGATCGTTAACAAGGAGTCCCTGGGCGCGGCCTTCACGTCGATCAAGACCATCTTCAACAATGCCTTTGCAGCGGCACCCAGCAACTGGGAGCGGACCACCATGCTGGTGCCCAGCGGATCCAGCCAGAACGATTACACCTGGCTAACGGCTTTTCCCAAAATGCGTAAGTGGGTGGGTGACAAGGTCGTTAAATCGTTGGGTGCCTTCAAGTACTCCGTGACCAATGATGACTTCGAGGCCACGGTCGAGGTGGACCGCAATGATATCGAAGACGACAACCTGGGCATCTATGCACCACAGGCACAGATGGCCGGATTTTCCGCACGGCAGTTGCCGGATGAAATCGACGCCGACCTGAAGAACGCCGCCTTTGCCAGCGAGTGCTTTGACGGCCAGTACTTCTACGACACGGATCACCCCGTCGGCAACGGCGTCGCCAGCAACAAGATGACGAAGGCTTTGTCGGCCGCCACCCGCGCTGCTGCCGATGCCAGTTACGGCGTCGCACGCACGGCCGTGCTGAGCCAGAAAGATGCCGAAGGCCGCCCCCTGGCATTGATCCCCGACGTACTGGAAGTGCCGCCGGCGCTGGAGATGACGGCGCGTAACCTGGTGGAAATGGAAAAGCTGGCCGACGACACGCCAAACCCCTATCGGGGTACGGCCACGGTGATGGTGAATCCCCGCCTGACGTCCACCACTGCCTGGTTCCTGCACGTGACCAACATGCCGGTCAAGCCGTTCATCTACCAGGAGCGTAAGGCACCGGTGTTCGTGTCGCAGACCGACATGCAGGCGGACGATGTATTCAGTCGCAAGAAATACAAGTTCGGCGCGGAAGCGCGTGCGGCGGGCGCTTACGGCCTGTGGCAGTTAAGCCACGGCTCCCTGGGCACCACCTAAGCGCGTAGCAGGATCAAAAGGGCGGCTTGATTATCAGTGGCCGCCCTTTTTCTTAAGGCGCACAACGAACCGAATGTGATCAGGAGCAATGACGATGCCAACCGAAGACAATAACGATCAGGACATTAGCGCCAAGGCGAATGCCTCGCAGGCGCCGGCCCCACAAGAAAAGACTGCTGCGAAAAAGTCTGCCACGAAAAAGTCTGCCGCAAAAGATAGTAAGCCGGGCGACCAGATCGCCGTGCTGTTTGTGAAGTGCAAAAAATCCCACTTCCATCGCGCAGGCCTGCGCTTTACAAAGGCCGGCTTTGGTGTGCTGGTGAGCGACCTCAGTGATGAGCAGATTGACAGCATCATGAGCGAGCCGATGCTGGTGGTGGAGGAAGGCAGCATCAATGCGGATGCGCTCGAGGGTGTTGTCCGGCTGAGCCAGGACAAGGCTGAGCAGGACTAAGCCGCGATGCCGTATTGCACCGAACAGGACATGATTGATCGCTATGGCGATGTGGAAATGGTGCAGCTGACCGACCGCGACAACCTCGGGGTGATTGACTCCACTGTGTTGATGGTGGCGATTGAGAACGCCAGCGCGTTAATGGATGGCTACATCGGCAGTCGCTATGCGTTGCCGTTGTCCACGGTGCCGCGCGTACTGGAACTGTATTGCGCGGACCTAGCACGCTACTTCCTGTATGACGACCGCGCCACCAAGGCGGTGGAGCGTGGCTACAATTCGGCGATGGATTTCCTCAAGCAGGTATCCAGCGGCCGCACCAGGCTGGGGCTGTCGGATACCGGCGCAAAACCCAAGGCCAGCGATGGCGCCACGATGCAATCGGGCGGCCGCACCTTTGGCCGCGACGATAACGGGTTTATGTAATGCATGATCTCGCCGCACTGGACGACGCCATCATCACCCGGCTGAAGGCGTCCGCAACGGTCTTTCGTCAAGTGGAAACGCTGGATAGCGAGGAAGATCTGCTCGATTCAAAGCTGCCGCCGGCCAGCGCCTTTGTGTTAATCGGCCGCGGCCAATTCAGCCCGCCCATCGGCCATTCAAACTACCAGGAGGGCACTCTGGATGTGTCCGTTTTTGTGGTGGCGAGAAACGTGCGCGGCAAAGGGGCAGCACGCAAGGAGAGCGCGGGCGCCTATGAGCTGATTACTGCCGCCGGTGATGCCCTGCTGGGCTTTCAGCCGGACGCCGGCAACGGGGCGCTGTACCTGGTGTCCATCGCATCGGTGCTGGTGGATAAAGTATCCGCCATCTATGAAATTATTTTTAGATTCGATATCTCGGAGGAATCCTAATGCCTATTCGTCACGGTCGTAACACTCAACTTTTACTGCAACGCAACACCGGAGCCTATCGCGCCGTGCCGGCGCCGGTCGGTGCTTTCAGCATGAAGTTCTCGGAACTTGAAATGGGGCGGGATCCTCAGCGGCAGGAAGACCCAACCATCACGAACTCACCGCTGGCCAGCAAGAAGGATAGCGGCGAGCCGGTGTTCGGCGGCAGCATCAAGGCCATTCTGTGCCTGAATGACATCGGCCAATGGCTGTCGTTGCTGTGGGGTGCGCCGGTCACCACCGGCGCTGGACCCTACACGCACACGTTTACGCTGGACCTCAGCCAGCGGCCAGATGCGCTGCTGCAGCTGGGGTATATCAATGCCAGCAAATTCCCGCAGTGGCTGGGGGTGATGGTCAACAGCCTGGCGTGGGAAGTGAAAGAGGCGGACCAGTCCTTCACGGTTGAGCTGATGGCCGGCGAGGAGACCAGCCCCGAGCCAGTGGTGGCGTTTGATGCGGCGCCCACTGTCTATGCAAAGAACCGCGCAGTGAGCAAGGGCGGTGAGGTGTATGACGTGGATGGTGCATCCACGCTGGGGCGTATCACAAAGGCTTCGGTCACCATCGCCAACGACAACGAGGGACAGAATATTGCCGACGGCACGGAAGGCTTCGGCGAGGTGCTGGTCGGCCAGCCTGCGATAAGCGGATCGGTCTCTGCGCTGTTTGACGACACCGTGAACATCTTCGACCACGGCCGTGACCATACCAGCAAGCCCATGACATTGATCAGCACCAATGAGGCCGGCGACAACTGGATGAAGCTGATCCTGTCCGCCGTGGAGTTCGGCGAGATCAAGCACAAGGTGGCAACGTCCAAAGGCCTGGTGGTTGATACCGAGTGGAGCGCTCACGGCACCGCAACGATCGAACTGGTCAACGGTATCGCTACCTACTAGCGATAAATGCTCACAAGATTATCGATAAGGATTGAACAATGGCCAAAGACAGACCCACAGACAAACCCACCGCAGAGAAGGCAACCAAAACCACGCCGGTGACATTCCATGACGCCGGCTACAAGCAGCGCACCCTGGCGCTTACGGTGAATGGCGGCACGCGAACGCTGGCGGTAATCAATAGCAAGGTGACCGTGGATGAGCCCGCGCTGATTGAGGCGCTGGATAATCTGTACGGCCTGCAGCGTACCTAGCTGCAACGTACCTGGCTGCAACTTAACTCGCTGAAACGACATAGGGCATAAAGGAGAAAAACGGATGTTGATGTTAGGCGCACCACCGCAAAAAAAGGACTGGCCAGAGGCCGGCATTTCCCTGGACCTGCTTCCGCTGCCGGAGGACAAGGATCAGGAGTTTATCGCGGCGACAATGAAAGAGGTTCGCGATGACGACGGCAAGCTGGTGAATATTTTGCGCGACACGGCCCGCTATGCGCAGCTGGTTGGCAACCATTGCATCAAGGGTTGGAGCGGTGTTGTGGATGCCAAAAAGAAACCACTGAAGTGCACCGAGAAGAATATCGACAGCTTCATGCTGATTGATAAGGCCTCTGATTTCGTTTTCGCCAGCGTAAAGGGCTTGTCGCTGCACATCGTCAACGAGGCCGAAGACGCAAAAAAAGACTAAGCGCCCTGGTCGGCTGGATTCGCACAGGCGGCCCAGAGGGGATTGAGGCGCTGCAGGATCTGGGTGAGGAGCCGACCGCTGACGACCTACCGCCGGGACTGCAATGGGAGGCCCCTTTATGGCGCCTTTATCAGCAGTTAAACAGCCAGTGGCGCTACGTTGATGCGACACCTGTCGGCCTGGACTTAAACGTTTACATGCCACGCATCGTGGCAAAAGGCTGGGACGTTGATCTGGCGCTGGATTTATTGAAATGCATCGAGACCGCATTTCTGACAAAAGATGTTAACGAAGAGTGATGGATTAAAGGCGACAGTAATGCTTACCCAACTTTGCCCAATCATTGTCTCGCGTGACTTTAACGATATCCGTAATATAGATATCAATGCTTCCTTTAATGGCGTGGTCGCGCAGTATTTCGCAAATATAACTCGCATAACCATCTCGGTTTTTTCCGTCAGAGATCACGCCAACGTACAGGATGCCACCTTTGTGTAAAACATCTTTCACCTTTGGCTCACTCTTAATTTCTGATATAGCGCCGTCCCACCCTGCGTGTGCGATCAATGGAAAGGCTAAAAGTAGCGCCAAGTACAATTTTTTCATGGTGAAGTCTCCTGAAGGCGGATGTGATGTCTGATCCGAAAGTTAATGTTGTCATAACCGTCGATGGAAAAGAATACACGGCGGGTGTTCGCAAGGCTACCGATGAAACCAAGGATTTTGGTGACCAGGCCAGAAATTCTTCAGCAGATGTCAACCATTTATCCGGGGCAGTAAAGCTGCTCACTGCCGGTTTTGCTGCCTTGCAAATCGGTAGGTTGGTGCGGGACATTATTAATGTAAACGTGGAGTTCGACAGTCTTCATGCCAGCCTGGTTACGGTGACAGGTTCGGCAGAGGCTGCAGACATCGCCTTTTCCACCATTGAGGATTTTGCCACCAAGACACCCTATCAGCTCCAGGAGGTTGTCGGGGCATTCATAAAATTAAAGGCCTTAGGCCTTGACCCTTCGGAGGCAGCGCTTCGCGCCTATGGTAATACTGCATCCGGTATGGGTAAGAGCTTGGATCAAATGATCGAAGCTGTGGCCGATGCCACCACAGGGGAATTTGAGCGCCTCAAAGAGTTTGGCATCAAATCAAGCGTTCAAGGTGACAAGGTAAAATTCCGCTTCCGAGGCATAACAACCGAGGTGGGCAACAGCGCAACGGAAATAGAAAAATACTTGCGCAACATCGGCGATGTAGAATTTGCCGGCGGAATGGAGCGCCAGATGAATACCTTGGGCGGTAATTTCTCCAACCTTGAAGATGCCGTTACTAAATTAGCCAGGTCATTTGGCGAGAAATCTGGACTCAATAGTGTATTAAAAGACAGCATTAGCCTAATCACTGAGTTGACAAATAGTTTATCCGGTATGCCTCGCAGCATCAGCGACATTGAGGCTGACATTGCCGCACTGGAAACAAAAATCAGTAGCACCACTAATCGCCGAGGACGCAGAGGTGGATTAACCCTCCACCTGGCCGAACTCCAAGCTGAGTTATTGCAGGCGCGATTAGGGTCAAGTAACCCTGATCAAATTAGGAATGCCATAACCACTCTTGAGTCTCAAATCAATGCAGCAGAATCACGTATTGCTGCCATTCCAGAAAATCAGCGGACTAGCACTACTGGCTCGGGTAGAAGCAAACGTGCAAGCCATTTCGCTATTGAAAATCGACAATTGCAACAGTTGATTGAAGATAGGAGAGCACTTTACGGTCGTCTTACAACTATCGAATCCGAACAATCCAAAAATAAAACTCCTAGGACAACGGAAACTCCCGTCGATGCCACCGCCACCAAGGCCGGCGACAGTCTCCAACAAAAGCTCGAGCGTGAGATTGCCCTCTACGGTGCCGTAGGCCAGGAAGCCAAGGTGCGTTATGAGATTGAGCATGGCGCATTGCAGGGCCTCAGCGCAGCCCAAAAAGACCTGCTGATCGACAAGGCCAACGAGCTGGATTTCATCAAGGCCAATGATGAGGCCGTGCGCGATGCCATCGCCACGCAAAACGAGGCCATTGCGACGAATGCGCAACTGGCGGCCCAGAAGCAGCAGGCCGCCGTCGATGCCCTGGCCGCCGTTACCCAGATGGCGGCGACCGAGACAGAGCTGGAGGCGCAGCGGTACCAGGCGGCCCTGGACCAACTGAAGCTGGCCGAAGACGCCAAGCTGAAGACGCTGGTCGGCTATGACGAACTGCGCACACGGCTGAAGCTGCAGCATGAAGACCGGCTGACAAAGATCACCCAGCAGGGGCTGAGTGACCGCGAAAAATTCGAGCAGATGTCGGCGCTGAACCAATCCAAAACCGTGCTCGGCTTTATGTCTGGCGTGCTGGGTTCTGCAGCGCAACATAACAAGAAGCTGTTCAAGATCAACCAGGTGGTTGGTATTGCCAATGCCACCATCTCAACCTACGAGGGCGTGATGAAGGCCTGGGCGATGGGGCCGATTCTCGGACCCATACTGGCGCCCATCGTGCTGGCCGCTGGCCTGGCGAATATCAGCGCGATCAAGAATGCCAGCTTCGGTGGCGGCGGCGCCGTGGGCACCTATTCCGCCAGCCCCTCTACCGGCCTGCCGACCTCCAGCGCGGATCCGTTCGCCCGTTCCGCCAGTGCGCAGACCGCGCAAAGCTCAACCGGTGGCGGTGTCAGCTATTTCAATTTTGCAGGCACCAGTAATGACCAGCTCAGCGGCGAGCAGGTGGAGCAGATGTTTACGGCCATCGAGGAAGCCACAGAGCGCGGTGACCGGATTCTGTTCACTCGCAACAGCCGCCAGGGCCTGGAACTGACGGAAGGCGTTGAGCGGGCCGCATGACCACCGTTAACTACACTGCGAAGCGATCCATCATCGCCGGCCACGTTGCCGATGATACCTATGACCTGGACATGAAGGCCGGCAAGAATAACCGCCTGCCGGAAACCGACAAGGAGCAGCATGAGTCGGTGGGTGGCCGCCTGGAGATTATTCGCTACAAGCAAAGCATTGAATTCGATGTAACGACGATTCGCATTCTGTCAACCGACCTGCCTGCCTGGTATGAATTCCTGGACTCCACGGACGGTGGTGAAGTGTTTACGTTTGATCGTTACGGCACCGCTGCCGTGCCGGTAGATCCCATCTCAGTCAAGCGTGTCGGTGACTACAAAGAGGCGCGGCATGGGACCACCATGACGTTCCGCATCAGCTTCCGGGTGCGCGCGGTATGAGGAATGACAACCTCGCCTTTGCGGATTTCAATTTCTCCGAAGACAAAGACCCACGCTACACGATCGAGATCGAATTCGATCCCAATGATCAGGCCCAGACCTGGGCGATCACGTCCCATGACGATTGCGCGGTGCCACCTTATGTGGGCACCAATGTGGTGTGGGATGTCATTCGCGCAAAAGGCATTAGCGCATCCTCACAAAAACTGACGCCGATCAAAGGCTGGAGCAGTATCGGGTCGATCAATTTCAGCCTGGTTGATGCTGATCGCGAGGTCACCAACCTGATCAGCGCCCAGCTTGCGGCCGGCCGCGGCCTGCGCCACAAGGTGGTGCGGGTGTGGATGGGCGGTAAGGGTATGGTGTGGGACAGCTATATTCAGACCGAAACGCAAATCATCACCGATGAGTCTTTCAAGGGCGGCCTGCGGGATTTCAACTGCTCTGACGTGCAGCGCCTGACGCGGCAAAACGTGTTCGAGAACCGCGAGACCAACCTGCGGGCGTCCATCACCGATACCGACACAGTGTTGCCGGTCTACTCCACCAGCGACATTGAATTTAATACTCACGGTAGCAGTTATACCGACGCACCGAATGAGACAGTGATCTACGTCGATGTCGACAAGGAGACGGTTCGTGCTACCGACAAGGTAGATGTTGCCATTTCGTTGATCGGTAGCGATATCAGCTTCAGCGCTGCCGACAACTCCATCAATTCTGTTGCCACGGATTTATCCGTGTTCTCGAGTGGCCAGCAGCTGATCATCACGGGCTCGGCGCTCAACGATGTGGCGTTTACCATCGCGCCCACCGGACCTGCGGCCAACAAGATCCTGGTGCTGGAGTCGGTTACCACGGAGGCGGCGGGCGCCAACGTTAACGTGCTGGCGGATGTGCAATTTTATAACTGCACCCGGGGCGCGCTGAACACCCGCGCTGTGGCGCACGAGATAAACACCAGCGATGCGCCCGACCGGCGCACCAAGGTCACGGAAAACATCTACATCGAAATGCCGCTGGTGAAAATGTTGCTGGCAATGCTCACCGGCAATGTGGAAGGTCAGGCGCAACCGTTCCCGTCAAACTGGACCCTGGGCATCGATACGAAGTGGGTGGCCACCGCCTCCTTCCTGGGCATAGGAGCCGACCTGTGGGACACCAGCAATGATGTGCTGGGGTTTACTGCGCACTTTCAAAAGCTCTCAAAACGTGACGGCAAGAAGTTTATCGAGGAGCAGCTGCTGCGTCTGGGCGGCTGCTTTATGCGGGTGCGCAACGATGGCCAGCTTGAGCTTCGTCGGTTTGGCCGTGTTGCGCCGGATTCCGCCTATGTGGCGGTGCTGAATGACAACAATGTGGCAAAGGGTGGCTGGGGAAATCTAAAACAGGATTTCGAGCAGATTCATAACGTCTTTACCTTCCATTGGAACCCGGATTCAACGACCGGTAAGCCCAATCGGCATCAGACCCTGTTTGACCCTGACTCGGTGCTCGTGCATGGCGCGACTTCCCCGATGGAGTTCAGCTTCGAGGGGCTGACCGGTTACACGCACACCCAGGCCACCCTGGCCGGCCTGCGGGACTCCGCGCGCGACATGCACGCCGGTGGGCCACTGCTGATGACGGTAAAAGGCATGCCGCACCTGAACGTGCTGGAGTGCGGCGATATCGTGCGTTGCCAAACCTCGGCAGTCCGCGACCCGATTACCGGCGGCGATCTGGATCGCTCATTCATCATCCTTGGCACGCGCAAGAACTGGATGACGGGCGAGGTGGTGCTGGTGCTGTTTGGCTCCAGCCAGGCGGCGGCGCCAATTGCCGATGCGGCGAACGCGATACTGCCTGATGGCTTTTACGAGGCCGGCACGGATATCACGACAGTGACCACCGGCGCTTATGTGGGACCGGTTTGGCATATCACGGCCGACAGCACGCTGGTCGGCCATGCCGATGCCAACAACCTTTCCGCCATCTATTCATTCAACGGCTCTGTGACGCTTGACCCGGGCGTGACGCTCTACATTGATGACAATGTGCAGCTGCGTATAAAGGAATGGACGCGCAATGGCACGGTCGATGGCGTGGGTCGCGGCCTTCCCGGCGCGGTGGCGGTGCCGCCGGTCAGTACGTCGAACCGCTTCACGCTGGCCTCGCCTGGCGCGATTGGCGTGACGGAGTCGGGCGGCTCTGTCAATTACCGCCACCGATCCGGCGGCGGGTTCCGTGCAGATTCGTGGAGGGGTGGCGTGGTTGAGGGCTCCTGGACATCGCTGCCGGTGTTCGACATTCGCTGGGACGGTGCCAACCTCGTCGGCTTGCCCAGCGACCTGCGCGGCACGCCTGGTTCGTCAGGCGGCGGCACCTTTATGGAGGGCGTGCCAGGCGTGGCCGGTGGCAACGGCGGCAATGGACCGGCAGCGCTGATTATTGTCGCGCAAAACATCTACGAAGGCGCCGCCGGCAGCTACAACCTCAGCGGCGGCGATGGCGCTGAAGGTTCCGATCACGTTGTGAATGGTAGCCGCACCATGCGCGCCGGTGCCGGTGCCGGCGGTGCGCCCAGCGGGCTACTGGCCGTTATCGATGGGCCGGGGTTCGCCTTCATTACGCTGACGGCAGACCAGGGCCTGTCCCCCACCGTCGGCACGGTGTTGGATGCCGGTTATGTGCCCCACGCGCCGTACGGCACTACCACCTCGCACTACGTCGGCATGCCGGTCGGCTCTCGCGCCGATGCCAATCTGCGCATCCAGCATTTGCGAGACGACAGCATTGCCCCCGAACCTGATCCGCCAAGCGAAACCGGTCGCGCACTGTCGATCAATGTGCAGGTTCAACAGGCCACAAAAAATGGCCTGAACATCATAGGGCTTGAGCTGTCCGTAGACCCGCCAACAGACACCAACTACCGGGCATCACGGCTCTATATAAAACTGCAAGGCACGGATTCATGGACCCTGGTGGGCGATGCCGCCGGCAACGAAGAAAAGGTCGTCTGGGTACCTGCGGATGCGGCTACCTACAACATCAAGGCCCACCCCATCGCCATTAACGGCAATGTTTCCGATGCCTATATCGAAGACAGCTACACCGTGCAGGCCACGGCGGGTATTGTTGTTATTGGCAGCGGCAACCAGGTGCAAACCAGCGATACCGTCGGCGAGGTGACCAATGGCCAGGGGCTCATTATCGGCGGCAATGCCATCGTCGGATACAGCCCGACGGGCGCTGAAAAAACCCGCATTGATGCCAGCACGGGCAAGATCACCGCTGTTGATGTAAATCTTACGGGCTCTATTACCGCACTGGCAGGCAGCATCGGCGGCTGGCTCATCACTTCTGCCAAACTCAGCGTCGGATCCGGTGTAGCCCATCTTGAACTGAACCCTACCTCGGGTATCTGGATGGGTGCCGACCTGATTGCCAGCGCACCTTTTAGTGTGACACCTGCCGGTGTGTTGACGTCCAAGTCCGGCAGCATCGGTGGTTGGAATATCGCTGCCGCCAAGCTCAGCATTGGATCCGGTGTAGCCCACCTTGAACTGAACCCTGCCTCGGGTATCTGGATGGGTGCCGACCTGATTGCCGATGCACCTTTTAGTGTTACACCTGCCGGTGCGCTGACATCCAAGTCCGGCAGCATCGGTGGTTGGAATATCGCTGCCGCCAAGCTCAGCATTGGATCCGGTGTAGCCCACCTTGAACTGAACCCTGCCTCGGGTATCTGGATGGGTGCCGACCTGATTGCCGATGCACCTTTTAGTGTTACACCTGCCGGTGCGCTGACATCCAAGTCCGGCAGTATCGGCGGCTGGAGCATCGTTGCCGACAAGCTCAGCATTGGGTCCGGTGTAGCCCATCTTGAACTGAACCCTGCCTCGGGTATATGGATGGGTGCCGACCTGATTGCCAACGCACCTTTTAGTGTGACACCTGCCGGTGCGTTGACGTCCAAGTCCGGCAGCATCGGTGGTTGGAATATCGCTGCCGCCAAGCTCAGCATTGGATCCGGTGTAGCCCACCTTGAACTGAACCCTGCCTCGGGTATCTGGATGGGTGCCGACCTGATTGCCGATGCACCTTTTAGTGTTACACCTGCCGGTGCGCTGACATCCAAGTCCGGCAGTATCGGCGGCTGGAGCATCGTTGCCGACAAGCTCAGCATTGGGTCCGGTGTAGCCCATCTTGAACTGAACCCTGCCTCGGGTATATGGATGGGTGCCGACCTGATTGCCAACGCACCTTTTAGTGTGACACCTGCCGGTGCGTTGACGTCCAAGTCCGGCAGCATCGGTGGTTGGAATATCGCTGCCGCCAAGCTCAGCATTGGATCCGGTGTAGCCCACCTTGAACTGAACCCTGCCTCGGGTATCTGGATGGGTGCCGACCTGATTGCCAATGCACCTTTTAGTGTTACACCTGCCGGTGCGTTGACGTCCAAGTCCGGCAGCATCGGCGGCTGGACTCTCTCGGCTACTAATCTTTCGTCCTCAGGATTAATCATAACCTCGGGGGCAGCGCCATCCATCCGGGCGGGGCAAACAGGCTTTAATGGCGGTACGGGATTCTTTCTTGGTTATGACGCGGCCAAATGGAAGTTTTCTGTCGGCGTGTCGGGTGGCAATCGACTCACGTGGGACGGAACCACGCTGGCGGTAACAGGCACAATTTACGCAACAGCGGGCACCATTGGCGGCTGGGATATTACTGCCGGTAAACTCAGCACTGGATTAGGTGTAGCCCATCTTGAGCTGAACCCCACCACAGGCATCTGGATGGGTGCCGACCTGATTGCCAATGCACCTTTTAGCGTTACACCTGCGGGCGCACTGACCACCAAAGCCGGCACAATTGGTGGCTGGTCGATTGGTGCATCAACTATAAAAAGCGCAAATAACCGGGTCATCCTGGATGCCGGGAATCAGCGGATACAGTTACAAAACGCAGCGGGCACAACTTACGTCAGGTCGGACGCCGAAGGCATTCTCGGTGTGCATGCAACGCTGGGTACTGTATTTAAATTACCGACCGATGGATCAATCCCCCTTTTTGCTAGCGGCATCATCAATAGCACGATATTTAACATCACCTCCTCGGGCATTTTGCGCACCAGCAGCACGGTAGGTGACGGCAGCGCAAATGGGCAAGGCATACTGGCGAACGACACCGGGTTGTACGGCTATAAAGCCAACAGTGCCACACCCGTATTTCGTCTTTCCTCAACCGACGGAAAAATCACCGCCCTGGATGCGCTGCTCACTGGCGGCGGCATAACGCTATCCGCGGGTGGCGCTATCAAAAGCACAGGGAAAGTGGTGGGCGCCGGGGCTGGGTTTTTCCTCGGATACGATGGCGGCGCCTATCAGTTTGACGTGGGCGATCATGACGCCAAAAAGAGCATTCATTTTAACGGCACTGATTTGGTCGTCGGAGAAAATACAAAGTTGCTGGGTGCAAGCGCCTACGATAACGACTCAGTTTACATCCATGAGCTGATGCGGAGTCCTAGCAACTATATAACAGGCACAGCCCTTGACGGCTCAGTGACGAGCGTGCCCTCTACCAGCATACAGATATTGACAATGGCAACACTGGACAGTGAGGCATGGTGTTCACTTGAGCAGCAACTGATGCTCGCTAGTAACGGGTTTTTGTGGACAGTGAATAGAAAGTTTAAAACTAAAGTCCGGTTTTACCAGAATGCGATGGATTCTGGGCGGCATTGGTCCGTCACGACTGGCTCTACCCTGGGAACACATACCCTTGGATTTATTGTTCAGGACGGAGTTTTAATGGGAGAGGCCAACAGAGGAGCCACTCAAACCCGCACGTCCGCGATTGCCACTTTGCTCATAAATACCGATTACTTGCTGGAAGTCGAGTATATCGCGGCCACTTACACTGCAAATTTTTATGTTGATGGTGTTCTAGGGGGGACAATAACAGGCTGGGGCTTGATGCCATCCGTCTCATCCGCCGAAATATTCAGAATTCACGGTAAGACGGTTACGGCAGGGAGCAGTTGGGCCGCGATGAGGGTGGGGGAGTTGAAAGTGCTTTATGGGCAGTAACGGTTAATTGGCCAGCATGGCCACGCAAAATCAGAATGTATAACCAACAAAGGGAAGATGATATGACCACGACCACAGCAACAGACGTGCGCAACCAGCACGTCAATGAACAGGCCCAGCTCGCAGTGGAATTGTTCCACCTGAAAAAGCGCACTGAAATGATACGCAACCGCCTCGATGAGATCAGTGTAATCCTGCAGACAGTGGAATGTCTGTCGCCGCAAAAGGCGGCCAAGAGTAATGATGGCGCGAGCGATGAAGGCGACAGCGACGCATCGCCCACAGCCGAGTAGAGGGCAATAATAAAAGGGGCGACTGAGCCGTGCGCCAACACGGCCCAGACCCTAAACCGCAGTGAGTGAACACTGTGACCCAGGCAAGGCCCCCCGCCGCGTCGACGCAGCCGGGCACATCAAATGCCTTTTAAATAAATACATATTGACACATGAAGCGAGACAGTCTACCTTTAGGACTACTACTGGCATTGTCAGACAATTATCCCATCACATGGTATCTTAATTACCAGGTGGGATTAGAGAGGAAAATACAAGACCCTTCGGGGAAATACCCTCCGCCGACTTATGCCGGTAGTTGAGTCCCGCCGCCTACTAAGCGGCAACATTTACTAAAGCATAAGGAGGCCGTCATGGCTGAAATTATTAGGTTCCCCCTCAACTCTGATGCGGGTAGTCATAAATCAGAGAGCAAAATGGAGCACTTCGATGCCTTTCTGAAGAACTGCGTCATCCCTAAAAAAATGGATAGCGCGGTCCTCGATCGCCTGGAGTCAATAGCTAGCCGCTTTGAATCATTGCTGCAAGGGGGGAATGGTGGCGACCTCGGCTGAAACACGACACAAGGCTTTGCTATACGGATTGGCTCTAATCAAAAAGGGGGTCCCACCAGTCCAGGCATGGCAGCTTACCGGCGAAGAGTTTGGCGTAAGCAAGGCGGCTCTTTATAGGTGGTTTGACACGGTTAAAGGGCAGCCCCGGGGCGAATGGGTGGAATTGCTGGCAAGCCAGTATAAAGGGCGGACCGTTACCGCCAGCATGACGCCTGCTGCGTGGTCTTTCTTTAAGAAACGATACGAGGAAATAGACCCCCCAAATATCGCTGAAGCGTATCAAGAGGTGGTGGCTGAAGGGCTGCGGCAGAAGTGGGATGTGCCGTCTGAAAACACCTTTAGGCGGCGCATGAAAAGAGAAGGACTTAAGGCCCGTAGTAGGTACGCCGAAAATTGACCTTAAAAGGGGGTTTTCGCAAGGTTTAAGTGCCGAAAAACCCCCTTAATTCTCCGATTTATGTGTTTCGCAACTCCATTGTCGCGGATTCGCATTTCATGTGTCGCGTTACACCGGCAATGCCCATGCCCCATTTGCCCGACATCAACTGGCCTACCCGGATCGACCAGGCCAGGATTATTCAGCAGCAGCTGCGCGATCAGGTGATCCGCCGCAATGAGCTGCCGGAGCCGATCGGCCTTGTGGCCGGAGTGGATGTGGGATTTGAAGACAGCGGCAAGACCACCCGTGCCGCGATCGCGGTACTGAACTTCCCCGCCCTGACGCTGCACGAGCAGACCATCGCCCGCGTCCCGACGCGCTTCCCCTATGTGCCGGGCTACCTGTCCTTTCGTGAACTGCCGGGGGTCATGCAGGCCCTGCAACAGCTGCATGCCATGCCTGATTTGCTGCTGTGTGATGGTCAGGGCATTGCCCACCCGCGTCGCTTCGGACTGGCCTGCCACCTGGGGGTACTTTCCGGCCTGCCGACGATCGGCGTCGCCAAGTCGCGACTCATCGGCCACTATCAGGAACCGGCCGGCGACAAGGGGGCCTGGGAGCCATTGTGGGGTGACACTGAAGAGGAAGAGATGATCGGGGCGGTACTGCGCACGCGGGATCATGTGCGGCCGCTGTTTGTGTCGATCGGCCATCGAGTGGACCTGCCGACGGCAATCAACTTTGTGTTACGTTGCACCACGCGTTTCCGGCTGCCGGAGACCACGCGCTGGGCGCACCGCCTGGCATCGGGCTGATAGACAACTAATTAAGGTTATTCTCCGGCATCGGGCAATACACGCTGACCACGCTGATATCATCCTGCGCCCGCCCCCCTTTCAGGTATTCCCGCAGACCCTCGGCCACGGCGGCACAGGCCGTTTTATCGCGATAGCGGCTCAGCGATTGTGCCAGTCTTTCTTCACCGTAGGGCTGCTGTTCATCATTGAGGGCATCCACCGCGCCATCGGAACAGGCCAGCAGCTCACCGGCCTGTTGCCATTGATAGACCTGCGTCTGCGGCTCAAACTGCTGTTCCGGAATAATTCCCAGCGGCGCGGCGTTGGATGTAAAACGGTGCAGGATTTTCCGTTGGCTATCCAGAAACAGTGTTTCCGAACCCCCGCCATTCCACACCTCGATCAGCCGGTTGTGGGCATCCACCATGATCAGCGTCGCGGCAACAAAACGGTCACGCGGCACCAGCACCCGCAGCTGGCTATTCATGCGGCTGACAATGCTGCTCAGGGAATAACCACGATCGGTCATGTGATAAAAGGTTTGCGAAACAGGGATCTGCATCATGGCCGCCAACAGGCCGTGACCCGTGGCATCGGCCACCATCACATACAGCCGGCCATCCTTGCCGCGGCAGGAGGCCACCAGATCACCGCTCATATGCTCTGCCGGCAGCAACCAGCTGTCCACCAGCTCGTCCGTTAAATCGCTGGTGCGGGTCATGCGTTCCATCAGCACATTGCCGAGATATTTTTCTTCCTCGGCCTTGGCCTGATAGGCCTCAAGCGCCTTTGCCTGCACCGCCAGCGCATCGCGCATTTCGGCGATGCGCTGCATGGCCTTTATCTTGGCCCCGAGGATGTGCATGTTCACGGGCTTGGTGAGGTAATCGTCACCCCCCGCATCGAGCCCCATCACCTGGTCCTCGACAGCGGCCTTGGCGCTCATGAAAATGATCGGCACCCACTGTTCGCCACTGCGTTTACGAATCTCCCGCGTGGCCTCATAACCGTCCATCACCGGCATCATCACGTCCATCAACACGAGGTCCGGGCGTTCGGTTTCGAAACAATCAATCGCCTCCTGTCCATTGGTGGCGACCACCATTTCATGCCCGAACTTGTGCAGAAAACGTCCCAGCAGGTTGATGTTCATTTCTGTGTCATCAACAGCCAGAATTTTTAACGGTTTAACATCCATTCACTTGATCCAAAGTCTACGATTGCATCATCGATTACATAAGCGATTGCAAAATCCACGACCGATAGCCGCACATCCCTCGCTGCCGTAAAACACCTAATCTAATATTGAGACCGCCCCACTCGCCGCCACACAGTCTGCCGCGTATACTCTCGCCCATGCCATTTCTTCGCGGGATATTTCTGATCGCAGCCATCGGCCTGGCCCTACTGCTGATTCGCCAGCTGTATCGGTCTCATCAACAACAGCGTCAACGCCAGCAAACCACCGACAGACCTCCCCGCAGCATGGCCTACGCCCAAACCGTTGCCTGTGACCATTGTCGGACGCATGCGCCAAAAACTGAAACAATTCATCAGGATGGCCGCTATTTCTGTAGTGCGGACTGCCGCCAGCAATATCAAAGCCACTGATCAGACCCCATAAACCGTGCCCACATCGAGTTTTTCCCAGGCCGAAACCAGCACCCTCTCGCACCTTGATAGTGAGCGCGCCTGGCGCCCGCTGCATTACCTCAATCTGTATCGCATTACCCTGGCGGCGCTGTTTGTCAGCGCCGTGTTTGTAAAGGGCAACCTGCCGGTACTGGGCAGCGCCAACCCCTCGCTGTTTCAGACCATCAGCTTTGTCTATCTCGGCGTCGCCCTGGCTGCCAGTTTTGCGATCCGTCTGCGGTGGACAGAATTCCGCGTCCTCACCTACGGGCTGATGGTCATCGACATCCTCTCGCTCACCCTGATCATGCGCGCCAGTGGCGGCATCGAGACGGGGCTTGGCATGCTGCTGATCGTGGCCATCGCCGGCAACAGCCTGTTGCTCAGCAGCCGGGCGGCCAATCTTTTCGCGGCCATCGCGGCCATCGCGGTACTGGGCGAACAGGTGCTCGCCCATCAGGATCCGGCACTGACCTCCAATTTCACCCAGGCCGGGATCCTGGGGGCGAGCCTGTTTGCCACCGCCTTTCTGGCCCATGTGCTGTCGTCGCGCATACGCGAGAGCGAGGCACTGGCGGCGCAGCGCGGTGTCGACCTGGCCAATCTTGCGCAACTCAATCAACACGTCCTGCAGCGCATGCAGTCCGGCATTGTGGTGGTCGATGCCGACCTGCGGGTGCGACTGATGAACGAATCGGCCTGGTACATGCTGGGCCTGCCCTCCATGGGTAGCACGAGCAGCAAAAGCCTGAAACTCATCTCCCCGGAGCTGGCCGAGCAACTGATCGACTGGCGCCGTGGCGGCCTGTCGGAGGCGCGCATGTTTCGCCCCGGCGGCGGCTCGGTAGAACTGCTGCCCAACATGACGGCGCTGGGTAGCGAAGCCCGCGCCGGCACGCTGATTTTTCTCGAGGACACCGCACGCATGGCCCAGCAGGCCCAGCAGATGAAGCTCGCCTCGCTGGGCCGCCTCACCGCCAGCATCGCCCACGAGATCCGCAACCCGCTTGGCGCCATCAGCCATGCCGAGCAGTTGCTGACGGAGACGGCCAGCGACAATCCCTCGGAAAAACGCCTGCTGGAGATCATTCACACCAACAGCCGACGGGTCAATGACATCATTGAAAACGTGCTGCAATTGAGCCGCCGCGATCACTCCATGCCGGAAACCATTGCCCTGAAACCGTGGCTGGAAGACTTCGTCAACGAATTTGTGCACAGCCAGAAATGCGATCCGGCCGACATCCGCCTGCACGTGGAACCGGCTGACATCACCGCCCACATGGACGCCACCCAGCTGCACCAGGTGCTGTGGAACCTGTGTCACAACGGCCTGCGTCACAGCCAGGGATTTCCGCGTCAGCCAAAACTGGAACTGCATTGTGGCCAGTCCACCAAATCCCACGCCCCCTTCATCGACGTGATTGACCAGGGCCCCGGCATTCCGCCCGATGTCGCACCCAACATCTTCGAACCCTTCTTTACCACCGAGAGCAAAGGCTCCGGTCTGGGCCTGTACATCGCCCGCGAGCTGTGTGAAAGCAATCAGGCGCGGCTCAATTATGTGGCGATCCCCACCGGCGGGGCCTGTTTTCGGTTAGAATTTGCCAATGCGCCCGTGTCGGCCAAATCCACCACAGAGTCCATTAGCCGCGTCAAAAATCCATGAATACCGCCACTCAACCCCATGCCCTCATCGTCGACGACGAACCCGACATCTGCGAACTGCTGGAGCTGACGCTGGGGCGCATGAATATCGACACCCGCGCCGCGGCGGACCTCGGCCAGGCCCGGGACCTGTTATCCAGACACCACTTCGACCTGTGCCTCACCGACATGAAACTGCCCGACGGCAACGGCCTGGAGCTGGTGGAACACATCCAGCAGCATTACCCGAAGATCCCGGTCGCCATGATCACCGCCCACGGCAATATGGAATGGGCGATCAAGGCCCTCAAGGCCGGCGCGTTTGATTTTGTCTCCAAGCCGGTGGATCTGCACATCCTGCGCAACCTGGTCAATACCGCGCTCCGGGTCTCCGAAAGTCAGCCGCAGCTGGATCGCCGTTCCCGCGATGAATTGCTCGGCGACTCCGAACTCATGCGCCACACCCGCGCCACCATCGCCAAAGTCGCGCGCAGCCAGGCGCCCATCTACATCAGCGGCGAATCCGGCACCGGCAAGGAACTGGTAGCCCGGCTGATCCACAGCAAGGGGCCGCGCGCCAATCAGCCCTTCATCCCCGTCAACTGCGGAGCGATCCCCGACGAACTCATGGAGAGCGAATTTTTCGGCCATCAAAAGGGCAGCTTCACCGGCGCCATCGCCGACAAGGCGGGCCTGTTCCAGGCCGCCGATGGCGGCACCCTGTTTCTGGATGAGGTCGCCGACCTGCCCCTGCACATGCAGGTCAAACTACTGCGCGCCATCCAGGAAAAGGCCATCCGCCCGGTCGGCGCGGCCAACGAGACCAGCATCGACGTACGCATCCTCAGCGCCACCCACAAGGGCCTGAGCCGGCTGGTCGAAGAGGGCAAATTCCGACAGGATCTGTACTACCGCATCAACGTCATCCAGCTGCCGGTGCCACCGCTACGTGATCGCGCCGAGGACATCCCCCAGCTCACCGCGCACACCCTGCACAAACTTGCCCGGCAGATGGACCTGCCCACCCCCACCCTCGCCCCCGATGCCTTGGGGGCGCTCAGCCAGTACCGCTTCCCCGGCAACGTGCGCGAATTGGAAAACATCCTCGAACGGGCCATGACCCTGTGCGAAGACAACACCATACGCCAGCGTGACCTGCACCTGCCGCAGACCACGGACACCACCTCTCTTATCCCGCCCATGCCCGGCCCACTGGACTCCGGCCAGATCCACCTCGAAGCACACCTCGGCGAGATCGAAAAGATGGCCATCCTCCAAGCCCTGGAGCAGACCCGATACAACAAGACCGCCGCCGCCAAGCTGCTGGGGCTCAGCTTTAGGGCGCTGCGGTATCGCCTCAAAAAACTGGGACTGGAATAGCACTGGAATAGCAACGGGAACTCGCCAGGAACAGAAAAC
This sequence comes from Gammaproteobacteria bacterium, assembly GCA_032250735.1. NCBI lineage: Bacteria > Pseudomonadati > Pseudomonadota > Gammaproteobacteria > Gammaproteobacteria bacterium. The sequence goes on along the minus strand of JAVVEP010000001.1, from coordinate 237,052 downwards.
ATCCAGACACTATACGCAGACACATAAATAAACTGCGTATAGTGCCGGCCCAACTCAGCACTTAGTACTTAGCACTTACCCCTAACAGACTGACCAAAATTGTCACATTGTGACCCGGCGTGAAAGGCGCCGCCTGCCCAACAAGGCGAAGGGCGTCAATCCCCGCACACCGACCCGAAACCTCGAGCCCCAAAACACGATTATAACTTTTTGTTATAATTGGCATTTTATCCACTCACAATACCCCGGCCGGCTAAAACAGTCACCCCGATAGCTTTTGGCACACCACATGCAAGTACTCTGGCAAGTGCGGATTTCCCCGTTTTGGGCGCCCGCCACAGAGACTAAAGAATCTGCGGCAACGACCGAATAAGGAAAACGTCACCACCGATCTAGACGGTAATACTCAACATCGGGAAATGCGCAACAAACGGTTTTTCATGAACACACTGGAGGATTTATCCATGCAACACATAAGAACAGTACAAAAGGGTTTCACCCTGATCGAACTGATGATCGTGGTAGCCATCATCGGCATCCTGGCCGCCATCGCAATTCCGGCCTATCAGGATTACACCATTCGCGCCAAAGTGAGTGAAGTACTGGTACTCGCCAGCGCTGCCCGTACCAGCGTCGCTGAATACTACATTTCTACGGGCAGCATGCCGGCCACAACCGCCGCCGCAGGTATCAATACAAATGCAGACCAGAGTGAATTTGTCAGCGCCATCGCCTTTGCAACCAGCTCCGGCGGCACCTTGCTGACCTATACCCTGGCAAATCTTGGCGCAGGCGCTGATACCACAACGTTCCTGTATCAAGTCATAGGCAACGCGAATGGTGTGCAGGTTGATTGTACTGGCGGCACCCTGCCAGCCAAATATCGCCCCGCTAATTGCCGCTTATAACCCGGCAGTAGCATGACGAGAATGATGTGATGAAGCCCCCGCAAGGGGGCTTTATTTTTGTGCGCAACTACACATAATAAACTGCTAATGCGTGATGATTTGACCACATTGAACAACTCTAGCTCCAACCTGCCTAATCCTAGGCATCCCCTCCTAGTCGCAGCAACATTCCTCGGACTGCTTGCACTGACCTGGATGGTTTTCCAGCCAGCGATTCCTGGCTTTTTCATGCTGGATGACTTCGACAACCTAGGTACCCTACGCCCGGTGAACGACATTGAGTCACTACGTGGATACCTTCGAGATGGCCAAGCCGGCCCCCTTGGACGTCCGATCTCCAAACTGTCATTTCTACTTGACGACAACGCCTGGCCCTCACAGCCGGGAGGCTTCAAACGTACCAATCTCTTATTGCACCTGCTCATTGGGATAGTGCTATTTATCGCAGGACGGCAGATGCTACGGCCCTTTACCAGCACGGCAGGGGCCGATTGGCTGGCGCTTACCATAATGGCCCTATGGTTGGTGCATCCATTACAGGTATCCACAGTAAGCTATGTGGTTCAACGCATGACCCAACTTTCCACGCTGTTTGTGGTCATCGGTGTCGCGTTACATCTCCAATTACGCCTGCGCAACCCGAACCCCAATAGCCGCGCAATGGTTTGGATGACACTTTCGCTGGGACTCAGCACCTTGCTAGCAGTCTTGAGCAAGGAATCAGGCATCTTGCTGGCGGTGTATCTACTGGTGGTGGAATTCACTCTGCTTGCGCACCTTCCCACCAATCGGGCATTCATTTGGTGGCGTCGCACCTTCATCGTGTTTCCCTCCGTTGCTCTGGTCGCTTACCTCGCCTACTTACCTCGTTGGATCGGTTCTTATCAGACACGGGACTTCACTCTGCTAGAGCGGGTCATCACCCAACCAGTCGTCTTGCTGGACTATCTGTCTAGCCTGTTCAGCATGCGCGTATCGGGGCTGGGGCTGTTCCATGATGACTTCCCGATCTATTCCAGCCTGTTACAACCCATGGCCCTGTTCAGCGCACTCGTGATCACGGTTGCACTGATTGGAGCCATCCGTTATCGCCTGCATCGTCCGCTACTAAGCTTTGGTGCGCTGTGGTTCCTTGGAGGGCATCTGCTGGAATCCACCACGGTATCGTTGGAGCTGTATTTCGAGCACAGAAACTACCTGCCTATATTTGGCCCACTGCTGGCTGCGACGGTCGCTATCAATAATACTCTGGGAAAATACACCTCCGATCTACGCCGACTGGCGCCGGTATTGGCAACCATCATCATCGGCATCACTGCCGCCACTACCTGGGGTTATGCCAGCGAGTGGGGCTCACTCATGCGCATCATACCGATATGGGCAGTGGAACACCCCGATTCCCCGCGGGCCCAGCGTACCTACGCGCAAACACTCGTTGGTGCTGGTCTGGCTGGTGTGGCGCTAGATGAACTCGACGAAGCCTATCGGCGATTCCCACACGATTTGAGCATACCGATCATGTCTATCGACATTGCCTGCCGGAACAACAAACCCCTGCGCTACCATTTCAGCGAACTCGCCTCAGCAACGCCTTCTCACCGCATGACCGACGGCCTGCGGCCAGCGATGCAAAGCCTTTTTTCAGGCATACTCACGACCAGCTGCCATAACCAGACCGCCGATTTGCATAATCTGATACCAGCTTTGTTTAATCTAGAAGATAATGAACTCTGGCATCGCAGCATCTCCGGCATGTATGTATTGAGCGGAGACTTGTATCGTAAACAGGAGAACCCATCCGGAGCACTGACGGCCTATCAGATCATCGACCAAATCGCGCCCACCGCTGCTTCTGCGCAACGCGTCGCCAACCTTTATCTACTGGCGCAACAATTTGATGATGCACGCCAATGGCTAACGGTGGCACAATCGCGGGAACATGCCAAGCAAACGTGGTACCACATGAGCAACAATGAACTGTACGCAGAAAAATTTCGGATGATTGACCAAATGCAGAGTCGCAGAAAAGCCACCACAGCCACAGGATTAGCTCAATGACTACTGTCAACAGGTGCCCAACCGACATCACACAGGTACATTGCCCTATGCTGACGATTGTACTACCTGCCAAAAACGAGGCCGCGGGCCTGAACCATCTCCTGCCACAGCTTCGCGTTACCTGTCCTGATGCCGAGATACTGATCGTCGACGATGGCTCGAGCGACGATACAGCACAGGTTGGCCTAAACCATGGGGCGACCATCTTGCATCACCCGTATAGCATGGGTAATGGAGCAGCGATTAAGAGTGGCGCCCGTATGGCGAAGGGAGACATCATCGTGTTCATGGATGCTGATGGCCAACATGACCCTGCCGACATCCCGCGCCTGTTGGAAAAACTCGACCAAGGCTATGAAATGGTAGTGGGTGCGCGTGGCCTCAGTTCCCAGGCTAGTGCCGGGCGTAGCATCGCTAACCGCCTCTATAATCGCCTAGCAAGCTACATGACAGGACAGAAAATCGAAGATCTCACATCCGGTTTTCGTGCAGCACGAGCGAACCGCTTTCGCGAATATCTCTATCTACTACCGAACGGTTTCTCCTACCCTACCACTAGCACAATGGCATTCTTTCGTGCTGGCTATCCGGTTGCATACATCTCCATAACGGCAGCGAAACGACTTGGCAATAGCCATATTCATCTAGTGAAAGACGGAGTGCGTTTTCTACTCATCATTTTCAAAATTGGAACTTTGTATTCGCCACTCAAATTATTTTTTCCCGTCGCATTTCTGCACGCGCTAGCTGGCATCACGTATTATGCTTACACCTTTGCAACACAGGGCCGCCTGTCACTCGCGACCATCTTTCTTCTCACAGCATCAGTGACCATATTTCTTATTGGTCTTGTTTCCGAACAAATCACACAATTAATGTACAAATCTGAGAAAAATGACAAATAACATTTCATTAAAATTGACCGCATCATCTTAAACATTCAAATCGACATAAATAGTAAGATCATCATTAGAACTTCAGAACCAAGTTAGAACTATGGGCAACAAATTCTATTTTTACTTCCGCTAAGTCAGAAATGTAAATCGTATGATACGTGCATCACTCCTTCGACAAATAATGCACCATGTGCGCTATACGCTGTTTCATCCACAATATTTAGCATATCGATTTGAACACAGGCGTTATAAGCTTGTTGCCAATGAAGCCGCAGGCAAAATTCTAGATATTGGATGCGGCCGCCAACCGCTTCGAAAATATATTAAAACGAGCTGCGATTATTACAGCTTGGACTACCCAATGACGGGCAAAAAACTGTATGCCGCTCGCCCAGACGTATTCGGCGATGCGCATAAGTTACCATTCGCCAACGGAAGCTTCGACACTATAGTGATGCTTGAGGTGTTGGAACACCTCACTGATCCATATTTCGCTCTGCAAGAAGCGCGTCGCATCGTCTCCCCCGGAGGATGCATAATCATTTCCACGCCATTTCTTTATCCAATTCATGACGCGCCAGGAGACTACACGCGCTGGACGTACCACGGCCTGCAACACCTTACAAGAAAGAGCGGATTGGCTATTCGTCGATCAGTTGTCTTTGGCAATGCTATTGAATCAAGTGTATTGCTATTCAATTTATCTTTGGCATGGCAAATGTTGCATGTATCACCATTGGCTCTCCTACCTCTGGCAGTGTTGACATTCATCGTCGTTCCTTTATTTAACCTGCTCGCCATTATCGGAAGCCAATCACCAGAAAGCAGTAGCAGCACGCCTTTTGCAGTTGGCTATTTACTCGTACTTGATTAACATATGAAAAGGGTCTCCTCATTTATCTCAACCACAAATTGTGTCGGAGCCTAAGGAGGAATCACCAGCCTAACGAAAAGATTTCTGTATTTAAGAGGATGTGCTGGAACTCTTCACGCCATAAATATAGAACAAAGAATTTCTGATTAGTGAAAGGCCGAACAGACAAGCGCTAACGCTCACCTCTCCGTCATGCGTATTGGAAAGCAGTCGATTAATAATTTACTGGATTATCATAGAGGACATAGTTGCTATCCACGAGACGATTATTTGAAGCGCGTATTTGTACTAGAGCAATCACACAAATTATCGCGCTCTGCTTTATTAATTTTATTCCAAAGGCACAGCGCGCAGCATGGAACGTATTTATTTTAACCCGACCAGCATGCTAATCAGCCTTGGTTTAAAACATCATCGCATTAGAAATCGATAATTGCTTGAAGCATTAATATCGACTTACTGTGTATAATCAAGTGACCATATATGTCTGAATTACGACCCGACTACCTAGCGATATTGTTGCGAAGCACTACAGGCACATTCATCATCCGTGCAACATCGCTTGCCATTCTGCTCCTTACGCAAATATTACTTGCAAGGTTAATGGGTGCAAGCGAATTCGGACTCTACTCTTTCGTGGTTGCCTGGATCGTAGTACTGGCGAGACTAACAACAGGCGGATTAGATACTGCTGCAACACGCTTTGTTTCTCGCTATCGCTCGGACAAAGACTGGTTATCAATTTCTCATTTTCGAAGATATTCTGAAAACATTATTCTATTATTATCCACACTAACCATTCCGGCATTTGGTTTGGCTCTTTTAATTAAATTAAACACATCGGAAATAAGCAGCTATTTAATCGCAGGCTCATTGTTAATCCTTATACTCGCTACGCTTACTGTCAGGCAAGGCATCCTGCAAGGGTTGCGATACATGAAGAAAAGCTTTGTCCCTGATGCCATTATAAGACCGGGGCTACTTGCGCTAATTTCAGCATCGCTTATTCTTTTCGGCTTCTCAACGAAAGCCAACATGATGCTTTATATCCACCTTCTTTCTGCGAGCGTAGCGCTGATTGCATCCAGCGTGTTCTTGCATCATATAAAATTAGATAAATCTTCATCTCCTTTGCCAGAAGAAAAACAACAGGAATGGGCCTCTGTAAGATGGGTTCTTTACGGGGTAGGCATCCTATCCGTGGCACAAATGAATCTTGGGATTATCATTCTAGGCATATTGTCAGACGACAAGTCTGTTGGCTTATATTCAGTAGCCGCAAGAATCGCTGAATTAACTTCCTTTGGATTAATCACCATCAATATGGCTTTTGCGCCAATTGCATCTGAATTATTTCAAAAGCGTGACAATAGAACCCTTCAGACAGTACTTACCCGGTCTGCAAATTATGGGTTTTTCGTAGCGATTATTATAGGGATAGTTTTATTGGCATTTGGCCCAGTATTGCTTAGCGCTTTTGGGAGGGAATTCTCCTCTGCTTACCCAGCCATGATGGTCTTAGTTGTCGCGCAAATAATCAACGCAGCCGCAGGTCCTGTGGCTATAATTATGATGATGACCATATATCAAGCCGCGGCACTTAAAATATCCATCCTATCAATTTTACTTAACATAGCACTTTGTATAGCATTAATTCCAAGATATGGTGCTCTTGGTGCAGCCACAGCCAGCGGCATAGCGTTAGTTAGTTGGCGCATGATTGCTCTTGTGTATCTGTATAAAAAAGAACACATAAGAACATGGCCTTCCTGGAGGCCAACCAACCCCACGGCATGAATTTATGAAATCACAATTAAACAAGAACATATATAGCTTTAAGTATCCAGATTCTGTAAATGTAGGTGATGAAATACAGACACTAGCAGCCATCCACGCCCTGAAATTACTTGGATTAAGTATTAGCGGATACTTGGACAGAGACCACCCCACGCTTGGAAATATTGAATGCATCCTCATCATCAACGGCTGGTTCTCGATCAGTCAGGAAACGTTTCCGCTAGACGAAAATATCACTCCCGTCTTTAGCAATATACATATTAGCTCTACTAGCTTAACCCAGAACAAACTACTGACAAAAGAAGCGATTGCATACCTTAAAAATAACTCCCCCATCGGTTGCAGAGACAGGAATACTGAAAAAATATTAAATTCACTCGGTATCGACACCTACTTCAACTACTGCTTAACACTTACTTTCAACAGGAGAAAGAAAGAATATGCTGTCAGTGCAGACACAATATTTATTGTCGATTTAGATACATTTGTACCCCTGCCAAAAGAACTCAAAAATCAAAAAATTGAATATGCCAAACACATCCTTCCCGCAAAGCTTTCGCACGATATAAAGATGAATATTGCTGAGGGTTTTTTAGAGATGTACAGAACACGGGCAAAATTAGTTGTTACGAGTCGACTACATTGCGCGCTACCCTGTATCGCAATGGGAATTCCAGTCGTTGTGCTGGGAGATCAGAATGATAAGCGTTTACAGCTAGTTGAGGAATTTATCCCTATTCACCCTTATTTTTCTTTGGATATGAGAGGTGAGATAAGCCAAATGGACAAGCCGTTATGGAAACGGTTCCTATTACTAACATACGGCTTATTCAAGTTTATATTTTATCGTGTAAGATACTTTTTTTATTATCGCAACATCGCCTGGCCAACAACAGCTATAAACGTTGAAGCTACTAAAGAAAGAATATTAACCAACATGAAGGAAGCGCTTGAACGCTTATGACTAAAAAAACAAATATAACAACACGCCGCCAATTTTCTCACCGGCAAAAAATTTAGATCACCTTACTATTAGTTACTTCAATCCATTTATTACAATGGAGCACAAGCCCAAAAACCCAGGATAAATTATGCTGCAACGAATCAAGCGATTCTTAAAAACAATAAGCGTTTCAGAGAAATCCATTCTATCCGGATTAAACCACGAAGAATGCGAACTGATACATCGTATTCGTTCGCAAATGATTACTTATTTGTCAGTCAAAAAACTTGCCCGCATTGCGCACACATGCCGACAAATAGAGACTAATGCTCTGCCTGGAATTTTTATAGAAGCTGGCTGTGCGCTTGGCGGGTCTAGCATTTTAATTGCTTCAATGAAAAAAAACAAACGCCCCTTTTTCGTTTATGATGTTTTCGGCATGATCCCTCCACCAACAAAGGAAGACACGCGTGACGTGCATAGTCGTTATAAAATAATAGAGGAGGGGAAATCAAAAGGGCTTGGCGGTGAAAAATACTACGGCTACGAAAAAAACTTATACGAGATTGTCAATAACAACCTGAAAATGTTTGGTATAAATCGTGACGAGCAATCGGTATCGCTAATTAAAGGGTTGGTTCAGGACACTCTAAAAATAAATCAGCCTGTTGCTTTTGCACACATCGATGTTGACTGGTATGAGCCAGTAATCACCTGCCTAAAACGCATCTTTCCAAGCCTTGTCATTGGTGGAAGTATAATTCTAGATGACTACTATGACTGGGGAGGATGCAAAAAAGCAACCGATGAATACCTGAATGATATTAGCGGGAAGTTTGTGCTGGATGACTCCGCAGGCTCATTAAAAATAACAAAGATAAAAAATTAATTATATTAATATCACGCGTATTAAAAGTTCAGAGCGCATTATCAACAAATATATTTTATTTCTATCACAATTAAATCTAAATATTTTTCACTAATCGCCAGCCCTTAGAAGCTGAAGATGTTTAGCCACAATTCCCTCTGGGCTATAATTATCCGCCCTGGTCATTATTAACTGGGGATTATGTGGTGCATCAAGCGCGGCAATACAAGCTTCCGATAACGCATCTTCATTCGAAACCGGAACAAGCATGCCGTATTTTCCATCATCTAAAAGTTCGCGCGGACCAGAATGACAGTCAGTTGCTACAATGCGGCAACCCAGAGCCATTGCTTCCATCAGCGCAATAGGCAAACCCTCCCATAAAGAAGATAACGTGAATACAGTAGCCGCACGCATCCACGGGTATGGGTTTTGTACAATTCCAGGCATTGAAACATCATTTTCCAATCCAAGCTGACGCACCAATAACTCAAGACGATCACGCTCTGGTCCTTCACCGAGAATAATTAGGCGAGCAGGATGCGTCTCGCGCATCTTTGCAAAGGCACGTATTAATGTCACAAAATCTTTTTGGGGATATAGTCGCCCAACACTAATCAAAACTGGAATATCTACATCATTAAACCATGGCTCTGATACCGGGTCTTGTGCTAATTTACGAATCTTGGTCGAATTAACTGGATTTTCGATTACATGTAATTTTTCATCCTTTAGATCAATAATCTTTTTGAGATCTAAACCCGCACCTGCAGAAACTGTAATGACGGCATCAGATCTAGGATATAATTTCTTCACAAGCCAAGTGCGCAATTGGCTACTAATATTTGGCGCCGTGTTCTCATGCCGCAATACAAGCACTGTATCTAGATTAGCTATACCTCTAGCTAACACCGCAACCAGATTTGCCCCTGTTATACTTGACAACACGGCCTCCGGCTTAACGCTCCGAAGATAGCCCACCAAGCAAACAAGCACCTTTAAAGAAAACAGTAGTTTTTTCTTTTTTTCGCCAGAAAGACTAACCAAGCGCACACCATCAGGTACCTCATTCTCTAATATCCCACCGCCTCGTGCTAACACCATATCTACTGAGAACCCCTGAGCCACAAATCCTTCTGCCAACGTCAACATCACACGCTGCGCTCCACCGCAATCAAGATCTGATATAAATATTGCTATCTTATGCATCCTATTTTCCAGATATCATATTTGCCAGTTGGCTTTCAGCCCCAATGCACATACCATTACGTTTCCATAATAAATATATATAAATCATCCATAATTGAAGACCCTGGTCTCGCTTATTCTCTCGATGGGAAACGAGCATTTCTTTAAGCCAAAGTTTGTTCAGCGGCATATCCACATCCTCTATCAGACCCTCTAACTCTCTACCCAGATTCTCTCGAAACCAACGGCCTACAGGAACTCCAAGACCTTGCTTCCTACGCTTCCATATGTTATCTGGCAGAAAACCTGAAAAAGTTTCTCTCAACATCCGCTTCCCTACCATCCCCCGCCGGTGCCACTGGCGAGGTATTGAGAATGCTGTTTTCACAACTTCACTATCAAGAAAGGGCGCTCTAGTTTCTAATGAATAAGCCATTGATGCGCGATCCACTTTCTGTAAAATGTCTTGAGGCAAGTAAATCAAAGCATCAGAAGCCATCATCTTATAGATATCATCCAGATCCGTTTCATCCGGAAGTTTAGGTGGTCGATGGCCGCGACCTATTAAATCAGGCGCCAGCCCAGAAAATTCTTCATTTGAGAACATTAATGGCGCTATATAAGATGTTTCTCCCGCCTGCCGATCAACCGTATCCAAGAATAAATGAGCCTTTTTAATCAGACTGTGGCTATGATGAACCATCGGCTCTGGAATGGATTCAACAACATACCTAATATTCTTTCTAACTAAAATCGGAAGTCGCGTATACCATTGCAATAACACGCGCGCCTGATAACGCTGATAACCGCTAAACAATTCGTCTCCTCCATCACCTGACAAGGCAACCTTCACATGAGATGCTGCTAATTTTGACAGCATAGCTGTCGGCAAAATGGAAGGGTCTGAAAATGGCTGCCCAACATGTTCGAAAATCAACTTTTCTAACACACCTGAATCCCACTCCTTCAAATACTCAACGTAGTGTTCCGTACTAAACCTTTTAGCAACCAGATCGGCGAACATACTTTCATCGTATGACTTTTCCTCGAAACCGATAGTAAACGTCTTAGGAGAAACATTTAACTGATCGACCAATATACTAACAATAAGTGATGAATCTACTCCTCCAGAGAGAAACGCACCCACTTCAACATCTGAGACTAAGCGCCTTTCAACGGCGGCAAACATTTTTTCCTGTAGTACAAATTTCGCTTGTTTTCGCGTACCTTGAAAAGGATTTAGAGGTAAGGACCAATAGGCTTTAGCTTCAATACTTTTCCCTGGCGACCAACCCAGCGTATGACCAGGAAGCACTTCGCATACATCTTGATAGGCTGTTGTACCAGGCAGATAATAACCATACCTCAAATAATCAGCCGTACTATCCAAACTCTCATGCCACGGCTCATCGCTCAGCTTACGCAGGGAAGGTATTTCCGAGGCACATGTCATCCCCCCTTCTGGAAGCGGCTGAAAAAATAGCGGTTTTTTACCCATACGATCTCGCCCAAGCAACAAACAACGCTCTTGAGAATCCCAAAAAGCAAAAGCCCACATCCCTTCGAGCCGCTCAAGAAAACTTGCTCCTTGAAGCACCAGTCCTGCAAGGAGTACTTCAGTATCGCCTTTGGTAGTGAAGGCCCAACGGCCGTCGAGCTGATTGCGAACGTCAACATAATTATAAATTTCACCATTATAGGCGAGTAAATAGCGGCCAGTGGGATCAGACATAGGCTGTCTGCTGCCGGCAAGATCGATGACGGAAAGCCGCCGATGGCCAAGCATGGTATCGCCTGAAACTTCGATGTGGCCATCGTCCGGACCACGATGCTGCATAGCTTGAAGGCTGCGCTCCATGCGCTGCTTAGCCTGCGGCGGTGGAATTCGGCGATCTAAAAGAAAAGAAAAACCACACATGTCAGCACTTACTCTCAGCAATAAGATGTTCGAACTGCTTCATATAAAGTTCGGCAGTGTTTTCCCAGGTCAAACCACGTTCGATGATCAAGCGGCGCGAGGCCTCACCTAAACGCAGACGAAAATTCCGATTCCGAAAAGGCAAAAGACAATCGATAAGCGCATCACTGTCGCCTACAGGAAAAAGCTTGCCGTTCACTTCAGGGGTAATCAGCTCGCGTATTCCCGGAATGTCGCTGCCCACCACAGGCAATCCCGCAGCCATTGCTTCCAGAACGACATTTGGACGGCCCTCGCTACGACTTGTCATTACCAGTAAATCCGCTTTTATGAGCCAATCAGTTATCTGCTCAGGTGGCACATGACCAACAAAATGAACACGCCCGCCAATATCAAGATTTTCGGCAAGTGTTTTCAATGTCCTCTTTTCAGGGCCTTCACCAACGACTGTAAGTAAGAATTCCGCAGGTAAACGAGCCAATGCATGAAATGCAGTCTGGACAGATTTTCTCGGGATAAGGCTACCCACCATTAGCAAGCGAGTCAGCTCGTTTTCTTCCGCTACGCCGGATTCATCATGTGGCGAAACGAGGTCAACTCCGTTCGGAATCATCACCACTTTACCCGCCATGGCTGGGAACATGACCTCCATTCGATGCGCGATATCATCACTGACCGCTACTACTCGTCCTCCCAAACGCAGGCAAAGTCCAATCAAAAGACGGTGGACGAGAGAGATTTCAACACGATTAGCATCCGCCCCTCGAAGGGTCGTCACAACCGGCAGCCCACAGAGACGGCCGACAACACACGCAACCGCACCGCATATTGACCAATTGGCGAATATAATATCGGCGCGGCGCGCCTGCCAAAAACAAGTTACCATCATCGATGCAATAAAACTGGGCACCAATAACCATAACCAAGGATTGACGGAAAGAGCAGCGGGAATACCACCATTGCCCTGCGCCAATATCCGCCATTTCACTGGTGCATATGTAAATGTGGACAAGCTATACATTTTATCTGTCGGCAGAACCGGGGGGACTTGCGTCGCTGGTGCGAGCACATGAAGATTACTTCGATGTCCAAGCCTCTGGGCAAGGCGTTCCACAAATACGCCGCTGGAAGCACCTAGGCAAAGGGGGAAGGATGTTGTCAACAAAAGGATACGCATGGGTGGCTTCGCTTAAACAAACACAACAATTGGCCGCTAAGTATTCAGACATACTACTTTATAATTAAAATCACTATCGACCAAACTTGATTCAAAGTGAAGAAAAGTTGTAACATATTGATTAATAAATAATAACTCTCGATTATTCTTTTGAAAACACAATTCAAATAACAGCTTATCACATTGAATTAATCCATTGGCCCAACTCGTCAAACAACAAAAAATTATGTGCTACTTCGCAGATATTGATGCTAATTTGATGTAAAAAGAACCTCTGATTATGGCAACTACAAACGCACAAATGACTCTTAACGGCCTGGCCAAAAGACTGGTCAATGACGGACATATCGCCGAGGGGGATGCCCTTAAGGCGCAGGAACAGGCGGATAAGAAAAAGATCCCCCTGGTCAGCTATCTGGTGGAAAAGGCGCTGGTGGATGGAAAGATCATCGCCACCGCGGCCGCTGAAGAATTCGGCATCCCGGTATTTGATATCGAGGTGATTGAGCTGGAAACCGAAATCACCAAAATGGTGGATGAGAAACTGGTGCGCAAGCACCATGCACTACCGCTTTACAAACGTGGCAATCGCCTGTTTATCGCGGTGTCGGACCCGACCAACCTCCAGGCGCTGGATGAGATCAAGTTCCACGTCGGGGCCAACACTGAGGCCGTGCTGGTTGAAGAGGGCAAGCTTAAGCTGATCATCGAAAAGGCCATGGCGGGGGCGGATACCACCCTTGCCGAGATGTCAGGCGATGGTGACCTGGATGACCTGGATATCGGCAGCGGCGATGAGGTTGAGAATGATGCGACCAGCGACTCCGACGTGGACGACGCCCCTGTGGTGCGTTTTATCAACAAGATTTTGCTGGATGCGATCAATACCGGGGCCTCCGACGTCCATTTTGAGCCCTATGAAAAGACCTACCGCGTGCGTTATCGCCGCGACGGCGTGCTGCGGGAAATCGCCACGCCGCCGGTGGCCCTCAACCGCCGCATCTCGGCCCGCCTGAAAGTGCTGTCGCGGCTGGATATCTCGGAACGCCGGATACCGCAGGACGGTCGCATGAAAATGAAGCTCTCCAAAAACCGGGCGATCGATTTTCGCGTCAACACCTGCCCGACCCTGTTCGGCGAAAAGGTGGTGCTGCGTATCCTTGACCCCTCCAGCGCCCAGTTGGGTATCGATGCCCTGGGTTATGAGGAGGACCAGAAACAGCTCTTCATGGATGCCCTCCAGCAGCCACAGGGGATGATCCTGGTGACCGGTCCTACCGGTAGTGGTAAAACGGTTTCCCTGTATACCGGCCTGAACATTCTCAATACCGAAGACAAAAATATTTCTACCGCGGAGGACCCCGTGGAAATCAACCTGGCGGGTATCAACCAGGTGAATGTTGAACCCAAGGTGGGGCTGACCTTTTCTGCGGCCCTCAAGGCCTTCCTGCGACAGGATCCAGACATCATCATGGTGGGTGAGATTCGCGACATTGAAACCGGCGAGATTGCCATCAAGGCCGCCCAGACCGGGCATCTGGTGCTCTCCACCCTGCATACCAATGATGCCCCGCAAACCCTGAGCCGTCTGATCAATATGGGCATTGCGCCGTTCAACATCGCCTCCTCGGTATCCCTGATTATCGCCCAGCGTCTGGCGCGCCGGCTGTGTAATAGCTGCAAGAAACCGGCCGACATCCCCAGGGAGGCCCTGCTGGAAGAGGGCTTCAAAGAGGAGGATCTGCCGGGCCTGAAGATCTACAAACCGGTAGGTTGTGATCAGTGCGATGGCGGTTACAAGGGGCGTGTCGGTATCTACCAAGTCATGCCCATCTCCGATGAAATGGCGCGTATCATCATGGCCGAGGGCAATGCCATCCAGCTGGCCGATCAGGCCCAGAAGGAAGGTATCAATGACCTCCGGCAATCCGGCCTGCTCAAGGTCAAACAGGGTGTCACCAGCCTTGAAGACGTCAACCGCGTGACCAAAGAATAGAACTCCAGCACAGGACCCAGGAAAAGACTATGGCTAAACAGGCAACTTTTGACATCTTCGTTTGGGAGGGGATGAACAAACAGGGTAAACGCGCTAAGGGAGAGGCTCCTGGCTCCAGCATGGCCCTGGTGAAGGCTGAGTTGCGTCGTCAGGGGATCACCCCGCTCAAAGTCAAGAAAAAGCCAAAACCCCTGTTTGGCAAGAAGAAACAGAAGATCACCGCCAGTGATATCGCGATATTCAGCCGCCAGCTGGCCACCATGATGTCGGCCGGTGTGCCCCTGGTGCAGGCCTTCGAGATCGTCGGCAAGGGCCATGAGAACCCCAGCATGCAGGACCTGATCATGGATGTGAAGGCTACTGTGGAGGGCGGCAACTCGCTGGCCGAGGCCCTGGCCAAACACCCCTTCTATTTTGATGACCTCTATTGCAGCCTGGTACACGCCGGTGAACAGGCCGGCATCCTGGAGACCCTGCTTGACAAGATCGCCACCTATAAAGAAAAGGTGGAGGCGATCAAGGGCAAGATCAAGAAGGCCCTGTTTTACCCCGCTGCGATCATCGTGGTGTCCTTCATCATCACCGCCATCCTGCTGATCTTTGTTATTCCCCAGTTTGAGTCGATGTTTACCAGCTTCGGCGGTGACCTGCCTGCCATGACCAAATTTGTTGTGGAGCTCTCCAAGATCTTTCAGGAATGGTGGTGGGCCATCTTCGGCGCTTTAGGTGGCGCTATCTATGCCATCATGCAGGTGAAAAAACGCTCCAAGCCCTTTAATGTCATGCTGGATCGGGTGATCCTCAAACTGCCCGTCATCGGCGACATCATCACCAAGGCCACCATCGCCCGTTTTGCCCGCACCCTGTCCACCATGTTTGCCGCCGGCATGCCCCTGGTGGAGGCCATGGATACCGTGGCCAGCGCCGCCGGTAATGCCGTCTACACCGAGGCCATCATGGGCATGAAGGACGAGGTCGCCACCGGCCAGATGATCAATGTGTGCATGAAGGAGACCGGTCTATTTCCCAACATGGTGGTGCAGATGCTGGCCATCGGTGAGGAGACCGGTTCGGTGGATAGCATGCTGGCCAAGGTGGCCGACTTCTATGAAGAAGAGGTCGACAATATGGTCGATGGTCTCAGCAGTCTGCTGGAACCCATAATCATGGCTGTTCTTGGCGTACTGATCGGTGGCCTGGTTATCGCCATGTATCTGCCAATCTTCAAGATGGGCCAGGTGGTTTAGGCCGCGGCGACTGATCATCATCCGTCACCAATCTCATCGTCGCGCCTATGGCCCTCATTGAACTACTGGACACCAGTCCCGTGTTCTACCTTATTTCGGTTGGGCTGCTCGGCCTGATCGTCGGCAGCTTTCTCAACGTCGTCATCCACCGGCTACCGCTGATGATGGAGCGCGAGTGGCGGGCACACTGCGCCGAGATCACCGCCGCAGACACCGCGACGCAGTATCGTCAAACCTCAGATCCAGGGCTCGACACCGTCGCCGAGGAAAAACTTACTCTTTCCACCCCACGCTCCCGCTGCCCGCATTGCGGCCACGCCATCACCGCGCTGGAAAACATCCCCCTGCTCAGCTATCTCTGGTTACGCGGCCGCTGTTCCGGCTGTGGCGCAAGGATTTCTATCCGCTACCCGATCATCGAACTCGTGACCGCGCTACTTTCCGTCACCGTCGCCTGGCATTTCGGGTTTGGCTGGCCCGCCCTGGCCGGGCTGTTTTTTACCTGGGCACTGATTGCCCTGACCATGATCGACATTGACCATCAGCTGTTGCCCGATAGCATCACCCTGCCCTTTCTGTGGCTGGGCCTGGGGCTGAGCCTGTGGCAGGTCTTCGTGGATACCCCCACTGCGCTCATCGGCGCCATCGCCGGTTATCTCAGCCTGTGGACCGTCTACTGGGCCTTCAAGCTCATCACCGGCAAGGAGGGCATGGGCTATGGCGATTTCAAACTGCTGGCCCTGCTCGGCGCCTGGATGGGCTGGCAGATGCTGCCGGTGATCATCCTGCTGTCATCCGCCGTGGGTGCCGTGGTGGGCATTGGCCTCATCCTCGTGCGCGGGCGTGACAGAAACATCCCCATCCCCTTTGGCCCCTATCTGGCCACGGCGGGCTGGATCGCCCTGCTATGGGGCCACGATATCACCGCCACCTATCTGCGCTATTCAGGGATGCAATAGAGCACTACACAACCCCAGCCACAACCCAATCTGACTTGGCGTTCCCCGCCCGCTCGGGTATCTTGCTCGCATGCTCATCATCGGACTGACTGGCGGTATCGGCAGCGGCAAATCCACCGTTGCCCATTATTTTGAAGCGCTTGGCGTGCCGGTCATCGACGCCGATATCATTGCCCGCGAACTGGTGGCCCCCGGCCAGCCCGCACTGGGGGAAATCGCCCACCAGCTGGGGCCGGAGCTAGTGCTGGCCGATGGCAACCTCGATCGCGCCCAGCTGCGTCAACGCGTGTTTGCGCACAACGAGGAGCGCAAGAGGCTGGAGGCCATTCTCCACCCGAAAATCCGCGAGTGCCTGCGTCAGCGCGTCAATGCCCTGCGTGAGCGCAACACACCGCCGGCCTACTGCATCCTCAGCATCCCCCTGCTGATCGAAAGCGGCTGGATCGATCTGGTGCAGCGCGTACTCGTGGTCGATGCCAGCCCGGCACAGCAGCAACAGCGCGCCAGCCAGCGCGATGGTCTGAGCCCCGAGCACGTCAGCTCCATTATCCGCAACCAGGCGGACCGGGATACCCGACTCGCCGCCGCTGACGACATCATTCACAACGATGCCGACCTCCCCGCCCTGCAGGCCCAGGTGGAAACCCTGCATCGGCGTTATCTGCAGCTTGCCCATGCCGCCTAACTCAGGGAGAATGACGACCATCATCTGTTCCACACCCATCACGCCACCCGAAGCCCAAACCTGCGCAAAACCAACGTGCCTGATCTAACTACCGTCACTATCTACGAACACCCGCTCAATGAGCGCCTGCGATTTTTCCTGCGCCTCGAATTCCTGTTTCGTCAGGCCCGGCACAGCCTGCGCGGTGGCGACGTATGGGACAGTCACAACTGCCTTTCCGCGTTGCTGGAGATCCTCAATATCGTTAGTCGCGTGGATATGAAAACCGAGGTGATCAAGGAGCTCGACCGCATCACCGGCACACTCAACGCGCTCTCGCAAACCGCCGGCGTCAATTACCAGACCCTCGAACAACTGCTCACTACCCTCGGCGGATTCAAGACCCAGCTGCACACCCTGAACGGCCCCTTGGCACAGGAACTCCGCGAAAACGAACTGTTCAAGCTGATCATCCAGCGCAGCGGCATCCCCGGCGGGCTGTGTGATTTCGATCTGCCCCCCTACCGACACTGGCTGAAATCGCCCGCCGAGACGCGCGTCAACGACCTGCGCCGCTGGCTGGGCACCCTGGACACCCTGCGGCTGTCGGTGGAATTAATGCTCAAGCTGATCCGTGAGAGCGCCGAGCCCACCGCGCAGCTCGCCGAAGGCGGCAATTATCAGCAGAGCCTGGACAGCGGCACGCCCTACCAACTGATTCGCATCTGGCTGCCGGCAGACTCACCCCAGTTTGTGGAAATCAGCGCCGGCAAGCACCGATTCACCGCCCGCTTCATGAATGCCAGCACCGCAACCCGCCCCGTCCAGGCCAGCACTGACGTGGCATTTCACATCAGTTGTTGCGCGCTATAATCATCACCCCAGCCTCAGCCGCAGTGAAATAGACGTATGAAATCGACCACCGTGAAATGCCCGACCTGTGGAAGGCCGGTCGAATGGAATGACGAAAGCCGCTGGCGCCCCTTTTGCAGTGAACGCTGCAAGCTGATTGACCTTGGCGCCTGGGCCGACGAGAGCCACCGCATCCCCGATGCCGCGCCGGGTGATTTCACCGAACATCCTGCGGACCCGGACGACTCGCTGCATTAGAAACTGCAATTAGCGCTAAAAATATACCGTCATTCTGGCGAAAAAATTCTTTCCTCATGTACTCAGCACTCAGCACTCAGCACTCAGCACTCAGCACTCAGCACTCAGCACTCAGCACTAAATTTCCACAGCGCCCGAATCGCCGCCACCCCCTGCGCACCCTGGGCAAAGGCCTGTTGCCGATCTGCCGGCGTCATCCCACCCAGCGCATACACCGGGCAGCCCGCCAACGCGGTAAGCTGCTGGAACCGCGCCCAGCCCAGCGGCTGTGCACCGGGGTGGCTGGCCGTTGCCGCCACCGGTGACAGCACCACAAAATCCGCCCCCAGCCGCCTCGCCTGCTCCAGCTGCTGTTCAGAGTGACAGGAGGCAGACACCCACTTCACGTTAGAATTCCCCGCGCCGCCCAGTTCTGGCACCTGCGATAGAAAGGGGGGTTCCGTCAAGGAGGCCAGTCGTTCGCTGTCGAGATGCACACCGTGTGCGCCGACCTGCATGACCAGTTGCGGATCGGCATTCAACAACAGGCGGGCGGCATACTGCTCACACAGCGTCACGCACTGCCGGGCCAATACGGCGTAGGCCTCCGTGGACAGGGACTTGGCACGCAACTGCACCAGGCGAACACCCTCCCGCAAACGGTTTTCCAGCTGCGCGAGAAAGGCCGGCATATTCTCGCCGGGATCAGGGGTGATGAGATAACGATCCGGCAGGCGGA
The DNA here is from genome assembly GCA_032250735.1 of Gammaproteobacteria bacterium. Lineage (NCBI taxonomy): Bacteria > Pseudomonadati > Pseudomonadota > Gammaproteobacteria > Gammaproteobacteria bacterium. The sequence goes on along the minus strand of JAVVEP010000001.1, from coordinate 217,731 downwards.
CTGCCGTGATGATGGGGCGATTGGCGGCTGGAAAATCGTATTCAGGCAATGCCTCGGGCCGCACCCACTTGATGACCTGGCCTTCGCGTCCCGTGTCTGCCTGCAAGACCGCCGTGTCGGAAAACCCGTCTACCCGCCACACGTCGAGCACTACCGACAGCTCCGGGTAGTCGTGTCGGACACGAATCAGGGGGCGCGCGGCCTGCACAGCAATGCCCAGCTCTTCATCGAGCTCGCGGACCAGCGCCTCGAACACGGACTCGTTGGCCTCCACCTTGCCGCCGGGAAATTCCCACAGCCCGCCCTGATGCAAATGCTCGGGGCGACGGGCGATCAGTACACGTCCCGCCTCATCAAAGATGGCCGCGACAGCGACCTGTACCGCCATCCGGCGAGGCAGGCGGCCTGGCGCATCAGGTCCGGTATTCGGCATTGATGCGTACGTAATCGTAAGACAGGTCACAGGTCCACACCCGGGCCGTAGCGCTACCGCGATTGAGGACAACACGCACCGTGATTTCGGTTTGATCCATCACCTGCTGACCCAGCGCCTCGTGATACGCGGGGTCACGTCCACCGTCGCGCGCCAGACACACATCACCTGTGTGTTCGGTACCCAAAAACAGCGTGATCGCATTGATGTCCAGGTCTTCCAGACCGGCTCTGCCCACCGCCGCCAGAATACGTCCCCAGTTGGGATCGCTGGCAAAAAAGGCCGTCTTCACCAGTGGCGAATGGGCAATGGCATAGGCCACTTGCAGGCACTCGCCCTCGTCTGCGCCGGCCTCCACCACCACGCTAATCAGTTTTGTCGCACCCTCGCCGTCACGCACGATGGCCAGCGCCAGTTGTTCACACAGGTCCGTTACCGCCGCGCACAGCGTCTCGAATGACTCACTTTCGGTGCGCTCAATGCGTACGGCCGATTGCCCCGTCGCCATCAACACACAGGCATCGTTGGTCGAGGTATCACCGTCTACGGTGATGCGATTAAAGGAATGATTCACCGCGCGCACCAGACAGGCCTGCAGGACGTTCTGCGGCACAGAGGCATCTAACGCGATATAGGCCAGCATGGTGGCCATATCGGGGCGAATCATCCCCGAGCCCTTGGCGATCCCCGTCATGCTCACCACATGACCATCTATTTCAAGTTTCCTGGAAAGCGCCTTGGGCACGGTATCGGTAGTCAAAATACCGTGAGCCGCATCTGCCCAGGCGTTTTCGGCCAGCGCCGCCAGGGCCGCGGGAATGGCGCTGCTGATTACCGTGACCGGCAATGGTTCACCAATCACGCCGGTGGAAAAGGGCAATACGGCCTCGCGCGCGCAGCCGCTAGCCTGTGCCACCGCATCGCAACAGGCGAGGGCATCCTGCAGGCCCTGCGCGCCAGTGCCTGCATTGGCATTGCCGGTATTGATCAACAAATAGCGGGGCGAAGTCTTCCCCCAGTGCTCGCGGGCCACAATCACCGGCGCCGCGCAAAAGGCATTGCGCGTAAACACCGCAGCGACCTGGCTGCCTGCGCACAACTCCATTAGCACCAGATCGCGACGACCGGGTCGCTTGATGCCGGCACAGGCCGTGCCCAACCGCAGGCCGGGAATAGGGATTAGTTCAGACAGGGTATTGCTCGACATCAGGGGATTCCCTTTTAGTGCCAAAGATAGTCGTTGTTATTGCCAAACAAAATTGCTGTTGACCAAAGCCAGCATCAAAAACCTATGCCTGCAATGGTGCAACACGTTGCCACACATTGGCAGGACAACAGCCGTGATACACAGCATGATACACAACCATGCAGGACTACCGGAGATGGTAAGGGGGATGACCGCCGTCGCACAATAGCGACGGCGATTCCTGCTCAACGAACAGGCATTCGGATCAGGCGAGCTTGCCGTGGCACTGTTTGTATTTTTTTCCCGAACCGCAGGGGCAGGGTTCGTTACGCCCCACCTTGCGCCCTTCGCGCACGAAGGGTTGTTCGGGCTCGGCACCCGGTCCGGCTTCAGGTGGCATCTCGGCGCTACTGGCCGGTGACGGTGCGGCATCGTGCCGGTAGGAAACCGGCACGGAGGAACGACGCTGTTCCTCGATCGCCGCAACATCTTCTTCGGCCTGAATCTGCACTTTCGACAGCAGACCGACCACTTCCCGCTCCACGGTTTCCAGCATCTGTGAAAACAGCTCAAAGGCCTCGCGCTTATATTCCTGCTTGGGATTCTTTTGCGCATAACCGCGCAGGTGAATACCCTGACGCAGATGGTCCATCATGCCCAGATGTTCCTTCCAGTGCTCGTCCAGCACTTTCAACATCACTGCCTTTTCGAAATGGCGCATCACCTGTTTGCCGACCATCGCCTCTTTCTCAAAATAGGTCTGCTCAAGGGTTTCCAGAATGCGTTTGCGCAGGGTTTCTTCATGCAAACTGTCGTCTTCGTCCAACCACTGCTGGATCGGCATCTGCAGCCCAAACTCGGCCTCCATCGCCTTTTCCAAACCGGGCACATCCCACATCTCTTCAAGGCTTTCTGGCGTTATATAAGCGCTGACCACATTTTTTACAACGTCCGCGCGCATCGCGGCAACGCCTTCGGAGACATCATCTGTGGCCATCAGCTCGGCGCGTTGGCCGTATATAACCTTGCGCTGATCATTGGCGACGTCATCGTATTCCAGCAGGTTTTTGCGGATATCGAAGTTATGACCCTCTACTTTACGTTGGGCATTTTCGATCGCCTTATTCACCCAGGGATGCTCGATGGCCTCACCTTTCTGCATACCCAGCTTTTGCATCAGGCCTGCAACACGCTCCGAGGCGAATATCCGCATCAGGTTATCCTGTAGGGACAGATAAAACCGGCTGGAACCCGGGTCACCCTGCCGCCCGGAACGACCCCGCAACTGATTATCCACACGTCTGGACTCGTGACGTTCGGTGCCCACCACATGCAGACCACCTGCGGTCAGCACTGCGTCGTGACGTTTTTGCCAGTCACTGGTGATCTGCTGGCGCTGCTCATCACTGACCTCACCGGCCTGACTCAGTTCCACCTCGAGGTTGCCGCCCAGCACAATATCGGTACCACGCCCAGCCATATTCGTGGCAATAGTGATGGCACCCGGTGCCCCGGCCTGGGCAATGATCTGTGCCTCCTGCTGATGAAACTTGGCATTCAGTACGCTGTGCTGGATATCCTGCTCGTCCAGTAACCTCGACAGATATTCCGAGGTTTCGATGGATGCCGTGCCCACCAGCACCGGCTGCTGACGCTCACGGCATGCCTTGACGTCTTCCACGATGGCGGCAAACTTTTCCTCATGGGTGAGAAACACCAGGTCGGTATTGTCGATGCGTTTAACCTCTTTGGAGGTGGGAATCACCACCACTTCCAGCCCATAAATCTGCTGAAATTCAAAGGCCTCGGTATCTGCCGTACCGGTCATACCCGCCAGCTTGTCGTACAGCCGGAAGAAATTCTGGAAGGTAATCGACGCCAGGGTCTGATTTTCATTCTGCACCTGCACGCCTTCCTTGGCCTCCACCGCCTGATGCAGACCATCCGACCAGCGACGCCCCGGCATGGTACGACCGGTGAATTCGTCCACGATGATGACTTCGTTGTTTTTAACGATGTAGTCGACATTGCGGTGATACAGCTTGTGCGCCCGCAAGGCGGCGCTCGCATGGTGCATAAGACGAATATTGGCGGCGTCATATAGACTCTCACCCTCGCCCAGCAGCCCTATTTCTGTCAGGAATTCTTCCACGTGCTGATGTCCCAGCTCGGTGAGAAACACCTGCTTGCTCTTTTCTTCGAGGTAATAATCGCCCTCTTGCTCGCCCTCTTCGAGCTCTTCACCGGCCTGCTGTACCAGCCTGGGTACGATGGCATTGATCTTCTGATACAGCTCGGAGCTGTCTTCGGCAGGGCCGGAGATAATCAGCGGGGTGCGCGCCTCATCAATGAGTATCGAGTCCACCTCATCGACGATGGCATAATGCAGGTCGCGCTGCACCTTGTCCTCGGTACTGAAGGCCATGTTGTCGCGCAGATAATCGAAACCAAATTCATTGTTGGTGCCATAGGTAATATCCGCCGCATAGGCCGCGCGCTTTTCTTCGGTATTCTGGCCAGAGAGAATCACCCCGACCGACAGCCCCAGGAAGTTATACAGTTTGCCCATCCACTCGGCATCGCGCTGCGCCAGATAATCATTCACCGTGACCAGATGCACGCCCTTGCCGGACAGGGCGTTCAGATACACCGCCAGGGTCGCCACCAGCGTTTTGCCCTCACCGGTACGCATTTCCGCAATCTTGCCGTCATTGAGCACCATGCCGCCGATCAGCTGCACATCAAAATGGCGCATATTGAGGGCGCGTTTGCCGCCTTCACGCACCACGGCAAAGGCCTCCGGCAACAGATCTTCGATGCTCGCACCACTGGCAATACGCTCACGGAACTCATCCGTCCTGGCGCGCAGCTCTGCGTCTGAAAGGTCTTGCACCGTCGATTCCAGTGCGGAGATCTCTGTCACCACTTTATTCAGGCGTTTGAGCAGTCGCTCATTGCGGCTGCCGAAAATCTTACTCAGGAATTTACTTACCATAGTTTTATTGAACCGTTTCTAGACTGGATCGAGGGTCTGCCGTGTTTCACACACACCGAGGAACGCCGACTGATGCCAGGGCCTGTCTCGCGAATGTGGTGACAACGCAGAACGAATTCGGGACAGCAAACCCCTGCCTGTACCGCCCCGGTACAAAGGCGTGAATTATAGCGGGGATTGAGGGTTTAGAGAATGGCCAGCGGTGGGCGCCGGCACGTCTGATGGATCAGCAGGTTGATGCAGCCCGGATTTCGGGGGGATTAATCGGTCGGAAAGACTACCGGCAGACTCCTAACAGACTCTTAGCGTGTCGCCAGGATGTATTTCTTGGGGTCTACCGCCTTGCCTTTGAACAGGACCTCAAAATGGACATGGGGGCCGGTAGAGCGCCCTGTCGAGCCCATCAAGGCCAATACCTGTCCCTTTTTCACGGTATCGCCCACCTGGACCAGTATTTCGGCACTGTGGCCGTAACGTGTGGAATAACCGTTGCCATGGTTTATTTCGACCAATTTACCATAGCCGTAACGATCACCCGCCCAGGTCACCACACCGGCGCCGACCGAGATCACGTCACTGCCCTCCTTGCCCGCCAGATCCATGCCTTTGTGATGTTCCCGGCGACCGGTAAAGGGATCCGTACGCATTCCGTAATACGACGAGATCCAGCCGCGCTTGATCGGCCGGCCGGCGGGGCTCACCTCATCTTCCAGATTACGGTTCATCAGCATGGTCTCCAGCAGACCCAATTGTGCACTTCGATCATCCACCTGCCGGGTCAGTGTTTCCAGGGACTGGACAAAATCCGGTATCGCGATGGTCTCAACCGCCTCGCCACCTTCTGGACCACCCACGGCGGGTGCGGTCGAAAAATCGAATTCGCCGCGATCCAGCTTGGCGACCTCGGTCAGCCGTTCACCCAGGGCATCCAGGCGAATAAGCTTGGCCTGCAGCTCACCCAGGCGCAGGGCCAGCGCATCGATATCTTCATCAACCTTGCGGCGCGCCATAGCAATCTCATCACGCTGCGCCTCCATCTCGCCCTGCCAGGCCGAGATCAGCGCCTGATCCTGGCCGGGTCCGGCCTGCTGTGCGGTAAAATAGCCGCCGAAAAACATCGTGGAGGGAATGAGGGTGACCGCCAGCAACGCACCCAGAATGACCGCCGGTGAACCCAGCTTGAGGGTTTTGGTCTGCCGCCCGCGTTTTCCGATAAAGATGATGTTCATTATTTAGCCAATCCTTCCCATGACGCATTCCGAACCAGAATTGTTTTATTTCAGACACTTAACAAGTAAATATCCGATTTATTCTCGGTGCCTGGCCTGTGGCTGCCATTTTTATCGGCGGTCATTTCCACTACACTCAGCCACTGAAGGCCCTCTTGCCGACCGACACAGTGTTTATATCGGCAGTTTGGCAGATGCCTTCAACAAATTTATGATTTAGAAATATACACTTATCATCAAGTTGGCCACACCGTAGTTAAACGTCCAGCCTCGAATCAAGCTGTAAAAAATACCATGCCACCCAAGTCTGTTGCCAAATTTCTATCCACCAAAAACAGCGGCCTACACACGCTGCTTGAACGTGCCCAACACCTGCAGCGGCTCACCGCTATGCTGCGAAACATCGTGCGTAACGGGATCAGCCCCGAGCTTTCCGAACATGTCCGCTTCGCTAATCATCGCGATGACACGGCCGTCATCAGCACGGATACGCCGGCGTGGTTGACCCAATTACGTTACCAGGCACCGGTCATACTCCAGCACCTCAAACAACAACCCGGCTTGCAGGGACTGCGCAAAATACAGTTCAAGATTGAACCCCCTGCACAGACCCCCATTATCCAGCCCGCCCGCCGCGCCTTGCTCTCACGTTACAGCGCCGAGGTATTAAAGAGCGCAGCAAATGACACCGAAGACACCGCACTGTCCGAGGCCTTGCAGCGCCTCTCACAACAAAAATACGACGACACTGAATAGTTTAGGACCGTTTCGCCAACTCACAACCCTGAACTGCGAAATCCGCGAAAAACCTTAAGCGAAAAAATGGCACTAAAAACAATGATTTAACTGACACCCTCGGTACCCAGGCCGGTATTCCATCGGCAGGATCCAGCTCCGCATCCAAAACACGGCGAGATTCGGCCGCCTACGGTAACAACAAGACCTTCCACTGACAAGCGTCAAAACGGGGCACGCGTGACAGCTTTCGCATTCGATTTTCCACAGGAAAATCCGAATCGTGGCCACGCCAAACATCCTGTGATGGTATTGATGGTATTGACAGAAAACCAGGAGAGGGAAAAACGAAAAGGAACAGGCGACAGTCGAGTAATTAATTCGCCATCAAGGGATGGATATAGGAAATGGGCGCACGTTCAGGGTCATCGAAAGTCGCGGCCTCCCAGGCATCCTCTGTGGCAAGCATGGTCCGCAGCAGGCGGTTATTTAACGCATGGCCCGATTTGTAGCCGCTGAATTCGCCAATCAGGCTGCAGCCCAGCAGGTACAGGTCGCCGATAGCATCTAGCACTTTATGCTTCACGAACTCATCCTGATAACGCAGACCATCTTCATTCAGTACGCGATAGTCATCCATCACGATGGCATTTTCCAGGCTGCCGCCCAGCGCCAGGTTATTCGCACGCAACTGTTCGATATCCCGCATAAAACCAAAGGTACGGGCACGGCTCACCTCTTTCACAAAAGAGGTGCTGGAAAAATCCACGGTGGTGGTCTGAGCCTGTGCCTGAAACACCGGATGTTCAAAATCGATCTTGAAAGAGACCTTGAATCCTTCAAAGGGGTCAAAACGGGCCCACTTATCGCCATCTTCCACCACGATCGATTTTTTGATGCGGATGAAGCGCTTGGGCGCATTCTGCTCCTCAATACCGGCGGACTGGATCAGAAATACAAAGGGGCCGGCGCTACCGTCCATAATCGGCACTTCGGGTGCGCTCACATCAATATAGGCATTATCAATACCCAGACCGGCCATCGCGGACAACAAATGCTCCACCGTGGAAACCCTGACGCCATCCTGAATCAGGGTGGTAGACAGCCGCGTATCACCGACATTGTCCGGCGTTGCGGCGATTTCTACCGGCACATCCAGGTCAACCCGGCGAAAAATGATACCGCTATCCACGGCAGCCGGGCGCAAGGTCAGATACACCTTTTCGCCCGTGTGCAGACCGATGCCGGTCGCGCGAATCACATTCTTTAAGGTTCGTTGTCTAATCATTTGGTCAACCAGAGTCAATCTCGCCACCATTCCCTGGGGCGTGCAGGATCGCAAAGTCTAGCACAGTCCGAAAAACCTGCCTAGCGACCTGCATCACACTCCCAGCCCTCCCGGCACCCTCCGTAACCCAGGCGTGTGCCAATCGGCACCCCTCCGCACTAGTCGGCCTGACGACGCAGGAATGCCGGGATATCCAGGTAATCGAGGCTACCATCCGTGCCCGTGGCATAACGCTCGCCAGCCACTTTATTGCGGATCACCGTGGGACGATCCAGCTGACCATAGTCCACTTCGCCATTCGGGCCCGCCGGGGTGATCAGGGTCATCGGCTTTTCCATCGAAACTGGCAACTTCTGGCCCAGACCCGTGGCCACGACCGTCACCCGCAGGCCTTCCGTCATCTCCGGGTCGATGACCGTACCCACCACTACCGTGGCGTTATCCGAGGCAAAACCCTTGATGGTGTTACCCACCTCATCGAATTCACCAATGGTCATATCCATGCCTGCCGTGACGTTCACCAGGATGCCTCGCGCACCGGCCAGGTCGATACTTTCCAGCAACGGACTCGCCACTGCAGATTCAGCAGCGATACGCGCCCGATTCTCACCCACCGCGAAACCGGTGCCCATCATTGCCATACCCATTTCAGACATCACCGTACGCACGTCCGCAAAGTCGACATTGATCAGACCGGGGCGGGTGATCAGATCCGCGATCCCCTGCACCGCACCGAGCAACACATCATTGGCCGCCTTGAAGGCATCCAGCAGGGAGACATCCTTGCCCAGCACATCCATCAGCTTTTCGTTGGGGATGGTGATCAGTGAATCCACATACTCGGACAACTCCTTGATGCCCTGCTCCGCGATCGCCATGCGCTTTTTACCTTCGAAGGGAAACGGCTTGGTCACCACGGCCACGGTCAACACACCCAGCTCTTTGGCAATCTGCGCCACCACTGGCGCACCACCGGTACCGGTACCGCCGCCCATACCGGCAGTGATGAACACCATGTCGGCGCCCGATATCAGCTCTACGATGCGTTCCCGATCTTCCAGCGCCGCCTGTCGGCCCATGTCCGGATTCGCGCCCGCACCCAGCCCCTTGGTGACATTATTACCCATCTGCAACACGGTGCGTGCCGAAGAATTCTTCAGCGCCTGCGCATCGGTGTTGGTGCATATAAAGTCAACACCCTCGATATTTTGCGACACCATATGCTCGACGGCATTACCACCGCCACCACCGACACCGATCACTTTAATAATTGCACCCGCAATATTGGTTTCCATCAGTTCGAACATCGTTTCGTCCTCCTAGTCAATACTCAAATAATCTTACAGTTATGTGTTTCGCCAAGCCGCTCTAACAAACTTTAAAAATTTCCCTGAAACCAGCTCTGCATTCGCGCCCAAAGCCCCTTGCCATTCCAGTCACCCTTTCGCTCCCTTCGCCGGTCACCATGATGCTGGTGGCCATACAACAACAGTCCCACACCCGTCGCGTAAATCGGATTACGCACCACATCCACCAGCCCCGTCACATGCTGCGGCACACCCAGCCGCACCGGCATATGGAAAATCTCTTCCGCCAGCTCGATCACCCCCTCCATCTTGGAACAGCCGCCGGTGAGCACAATGCCCGCGGCACAGACCTCTTCAAAGCCGCTGCGCCGCAATTCGTTTTGTACCAGCGTCAGCAACTCTTCATAACGCGGCTCAATCACCTCGGCCAGGGTCTGTCGCGCCAGCCGCCGGGGTGGGCGATCGCCCACACTGGGCACCTCAATATTTTCTTCCGGACTGGCCAGCTGCGTTAAGGCGCAGGCATATTTGATCTTGATCTCTTCCGCATACTGCGTCGGCGTGCGCAAGGCGACCGCAATATCATTCGTCACCTGATCGCCGGCGATGGGGATCACCGCCGTGTGTCGAATGGAGCCATCGGTAAATATTGCGATGTCGGTTGTACCGCCACCCATGTCCACCAGACATACGCCCAGCTCTTTTTCATCCTCGGTCAGCACCGCATAACTGGAAGCCAACTGCTCAAGAATCACATCATCCACCTCAAGCCCGCAGCGCCGCACGCACTTGATAATGTTTTGCGCCGCACTCACTGCACCGGTAACCATATGCACCTTGGCCTCCAGGCGCACACCGGACATTCCCACCGGCTCACGAATACCTTCCTGATCATCAATCAGAAATTCCTGCGGCAGGATGTGTAATACTTTTTGATCGGCCGGAATCGCTACCGCGCGCGCCGCATCGATAACCCGCTCCACATCGGCATGCGTCACCTCCTTGTCCCTTATCGCCACGATACCGTGCGAATTCAGGCTCCGAATATGGCTACCCGCAATGCCCGCATACACCGAATTAATCTGGCAGCCTGCCATCAATTCCGCTTCTTCCACCGCGCGCTGAATCGACAACACGGTGGACTCGATATTCACCACCACGCCCTTTTTCAGGCCACGAGAAGGATGCGAACCGACACCGATAATTTCGATATTCCCCTCCGGCGTCAGATCGGCGACTATCGCCACCACCTTAGAGGTACCAATATCCAGGCCCACCACCAGATTTGGATCAGACTTTTTACTCATCACAACATCCCCAGGAACACATCCCGTTAACAAAACCAGACTTCTTAACCACGCTCAGAACGCCAGCTCACTGCAAAACCATTGGTATATCGCAAATCAATCGACTGGATTTTTTCAGCCCGATCTGCCAGCACTGTCTTATAGGCATCTGCAAATCGTGCAATCTGCGCCTCCTTTGCCGCACGACCCAGCAACAATCCCAGACCATTACTGAGCGTCACCTGCCAGGCGCGCCGCTCATTAATCTCCAGCGTCTTGACACCCAACTCCAGCCCCGCCAGTTGTGTCGATATCAGCTGAAAGCGTTTCGCCAGCATTTCCGACGAACCCTCTGGCCCACTAAACAGGGGCAGGGCACTGAGCTGGCTTCCACTGTCCACATCAATCACCTCACCGCGCTGATTGACCACTCGACCATCCTTCCACCGGGCCAGCGGAACCTGCTCGACAATCTCCACCTGCAAGATATTTGGCCATACCCGGCGCACTGAAGCGCGGTCCACCCACGCCAGACTCTCGGCAGCCTGCTTCACGGCGCGCACATCCACACTGAAAAATCCACTGTGGGCCAACCCGCCGATCGCGGCATGTAAATCCTGTTTGGCAAGATGCTGAAATGAGCCTTTCACCTGCACATGATCAATAGGCAGGGTGTCCTGCTGCAGCAGATGCCAGACGGAAAAACCCAACACCCCACCCAGTGTCGACACCAGAATGGCGCCACCGAGCAAACGTCGCGTCAACCATGTCGGCCCCTGCCACGCAGGCAACGACACCGATTTCGCTGGCTTAGGGGAGATGCGCCTAGCACCCATGACTGATCTCTCCCATCACATCCGACACACCGGACACACTGGTGGCCGACAGGATGCGCAGCACCAACTCATCAAACCCGATTCCCGCAGCCTTTGCCGCCATTGGCACCAGGCTGTGATCGGTCATACCCGGCACCGTATTATTCTCCAGCAGCCATGGCTGACCTTCGCCGTCTAACATTAAATCGATACGCCCCCAGCCGCTTGCGCCCAGGGCATTGAAGGCCGCCAGCGCCAGCGACTGCATGCGTTTTTCTGTCTCGACATCCAGACCGGCCGGGCAGTGATAGCGCGTATCATTCGCCTTGTATTTGGCCTGGAAGTCGTAGAATTCGCGTGGCGTTTCCAGACGAATCACCGGCAATGCCTCGTTGGCCAGAATGCCGACGGTATACTCTTCGCCGACCACCCAGGGCTCGACCATCACCGCGGCGTCAAATGCCACCGCCGCCTTCCAGGCCGCCTGCAGATCGTCGACGCTTTCCACCCGCGCCGCACCCAGACTGGAACCTTCATGCACCGGCTTCACCGCCAGCGGCAGACCCAGCAGATCCACAATCGCGTGCCAATCCGTATCTTCGTGCAACAGTGCAAATTTCGGTGTCGGCAGGCCGGCCGACAGCCAGACCTGTTTGCTGCGCACCTTATCCATGGACAGCGCGCTGCCCAGCACGCCCGAGCCGGTGAAAGGGATATTCAGACTTTCCAGCAGCCCCTGCATCACGCCATCCTCTCCACGCCGACCATGCAGGGCGATAAAGGCACAATCAAACTTCGCCTCCAGCAGCACGGCGGCAATATCGCGACCCACGTCCACGCCATGGGCATCCACACCCTGACGCTGCAAGGCGGCCAGCACCGCCGCGCCGCTCAGCAGGGAAATCTCACGCTCCGCGGACAGCCCACCCATGAGCACGGCAACCTTGCCGAAGGCGGCGGGATCCATTGCAAAAACCTCGGTCATACACCCTCTCCCACGATATGCACTTCACGCTGCAACTGCACCGACATTTTCTCGGCGACGGTATGGGTAATCCGCTCGATCAGGGTCTCCACATCGTGCGCCGTTGCCCCACCGGTATTAATGATGAAATTCGCATGTTTATCCGACACGCAGGCGGCGCCCTCGCATATCCCCTTCAAACCACAGGCCTCGATCAGGCGCGCCGCATAGTCGGCCTCCGGATTACGAAACACCGAGCCGGCATTAGGCAGCTGTGTCGGCTGCGTATCACTGCGCTTGCTGAGCAGCGCCTTGATCTCGGCCAATAACAGATCGGAATTGCCACCGCCTTCTAACTGTAATTCAGCGGCGATAAACCATTCTCCCTGCGGGCCTCGCACATGGCGGTAGGCGATCTCAAATTCATTCGGCGTACGGCGATGCAATCGGCCGTGACGGTCCACCGTCTCCACCGCTGCCACCACATCCCAGGTCTCTCCACCAAAGGCACCGGCGTTCATCGCCAGGGCGCCGCCCATGGTGCCGGGAATGCCGGCCAGAAAGGCCGAACCACTCAGTCCTGCGCGGGCACAAAACCGCGCCACCTTGGCACAGGCGACACCCGCTTCGGCGCGCACCGTTGTTTCGTCAAGCTGTGACAGACCGTTCACCACACCACTGGTCGCGATCACCGTGCCGCGAATGCCGGCATCACGCACCAGCAGGTTACTACCCAGTCCCAGCCAGAACACCGGCTCGGTGGCGGGCAGCTGGGCGAGAAACTGTGCGAGATCCTCGATATCCGCCGGCTGATAATAGCGATCCGCCGGACCGCCTATCCGCCATGAGGTGTGTTTCGACATCGGCTCGTCTAACAATAAGTTGCCACGCAATGCATTCACCTGTGGTGCCGCGTTCATGCCTTCACCTCCAGCTGGGCAGGCAGCAGTGCGGCAGCCGCGCCGATGGAACCGGCGCCCAGGGTCAGCAGCACATCGCCATCGCGCAATACGCCCTGCAGGGTTGGCGCAAGCTCCTCGACTGTTTCCACGAACACGGGATCCACCTGTCCACGCACGCGTATCGCCCGGCACAGGGCCCGTCCATCATCCTCGCCCTGTGGCTGCTCTCCTGCTGCATAGACTTCCAGCAGCAACAGGACATCGACCTCGGAAAGCACTTTGACAAAGTCTTCAAACAGATCGCGGGTACGTGAAAAACGATGCGGCTGGAAGGCCAGCACCAGCCGCCTATCCGGCCACGCCTTGCGCGCGGCCTCCATGGTTGCGGCGATTTCACGCGGGTGGTGACCATAGTCATCCACCAGCAGCACACTCCCCGCCGCCGTTTTCATCTCGCCATATACCTGAAAGCGCCGGCCGATACCCTCAAAGCTGAGCAGGGCATGTTGAATCGCCGCATCCGGCACCTTTAGCTCGGTCGCCACGGCGATGGCGGCCAGTGCATTCAGGGCATTGTGTTGTCCCGGCATATTGAGCGTGATCGCCAATTCGCCAGGGTGATCTTTCCGCCTCACCCGGAAATGGGTGTGGGCACCTTGCTGGCTCAGATCAAGACCCCGCACATCCGCATCATCCGAGGCGAAGCCATAGGTCAGCACCGGCTTGGAGATTTCCGGCAGCAATTCACGCACCACCGGGTCATCAATACACATCACCGCCAGACCATAAAAAGGCAGATGGTGCAGAAACTCCAGGAAGGCCTTACGCAGATTGTCAAAGTCACCACCATAGGTGCTCATGTGATCCGCATCGATGTTGGTCACTATCGCCATCATCGGCGCCAGATACAGGAATGAGGCATCGCTCTCATCCGCCTCGGCGACCAGGTAACGGCCCTCACCCAGCCGCGCATGCGAGCCTGCGCTGTTGAGCAGACCCCCGATCACAAAGGTCGGATCCAGCCCACCTTCGGCCAGCAGGCTTGCGGTCAGGCTGGTGGTCGTGGTTTTGCCGTGAGTGCCGGCAATGGCGATACCAAATCGAAAGCGCATCAACTCGGCGAGCATTTCGGCACGCGGGACAACCGGGATGCGCGCCTCACGCGCCGCCAGTACCTCGGGATTGTCGGCAGATACAGCGGTGGAAACCACCACCACATTGCAGCCCTGTACATGCGCGGCATCGTGACCAATAAACACCGTAACGCCCATCTCAGCCAGGTGACGGGTTACCGCGTTATCGCGCAGGTCTGAACCCGACACCACATAACCCAGATTAGACAGCACTTCGGCGATCCCGCCCATGCCGGCACCGCCCACGCCGACAAAATGCACGCGGCGCATACGCTCCCAGGCGGGATGTGTCTTGCGGCTCAGCGGATTGTGCAGATTCTCAACCATGCGCCTTTCTCCCTTGCCGCGCCTGCGCCACGTCCAGGCACTGGTTCACCACCTGGGTGGTCGCATCCAGCAGGGCTAGCTGGCGCGCCGCCGCGGACATCGCCTTCAGCGTGGCCGGCGTCAGCGACATCAGCACCTGGCGTAAACGGGCCGCACTCAATTCCGCCTGCTGGATCAGGATCGCCGCCTGTTGGTCGGCCAGGTAATGCGCATTGGCCGTTTGGTGATCGTCCACGGCATAGGGGAACGGCACCAGAATCGAGGGCGCCGCCGCCGCCGCCAGCTCGGCAATGGTCATCGCACCGGCGCGACACAACACCACATCGGCCCAGGCATAGGCACCTGCCATATCATCGATAAACGGCACCAGCTTAACGCTGTCCGCCATCAACCCCGCTGCATCATAGGCCGCCTCGGTGGCCGCAAAATTTTGCCGGCCGGTCTGGTGCCAGACCTGGGGCCGGTCGTCGACATTCAGACTCGCCAGGGCCGCGGGCACCACCCTGTTCAGGTGCGCCGCACCCAGACTGCCGCCCACCACCAGCAGTCGCAGGGGCTGCCGGGGCTCACGGGCGTCGGCATCCGCGGTGGCCAGGGCCTTGTTGATAAATTCCTGGCGTAGCGGATTGCCGGTATGCACCACCCGCGCATGCGGCGCAAAGGTCCCGGGGAAGGCCTCCATCACCCGTCCGGCCAGCGGCGCCAACAGACGATTGGTCAGGCCGGCGCGGGCATTCTGTTCGTGGATCAACAACGGCCGACGACTCAACCATGCCGCCAGTCCAGCCGGGCCGGTGACATAGCCGCCCATGCCCAGCACCGCGGCCGGATTGCGCCGACGCATAATCCGCAGCCCCTGATACAGGGCCGACAACAGCTTTACCGGTGCCGTCAGCAGCTGCATCATGCCTTTACCGCGCAGCCCGGCTACCTGGATGTAGTCGATGGGAAATCCGGCCTGCGGCACCAGCTCGGCCTCCAGCCCCCGGCGTGTCCCCAGCCAGCTCACCTCGACACCACGCGCGCGCAGCTCGTCGGCCACTGCCAGTGCCGGAAACACGTGGCCACCGGTGCCGCCCGCCATCACCACAATACGCAGAGGTTGACTGGCGTTCATGCGCGACGCCCCCGACCGGCCGAGCGGGTGGCGGAACCCTGGCGGGCGGCCGCTCCGGATCCGCTACGTCCGACTACCGTGCGACATGCCGCCGGCTGTGCCGCGACCGGATGCTCGTGTGAGATACGCAACAACAGCGCAACCGCCACGCAGCTCATCACGATACTGGAGCCGCCGTAACTCATCAGCGGCAGGGTCAGCCCCTTGGTCGGCAACACGCCCATGTTCACTCCGAGATTGATGAAGGCCTGCAGACCCAGCCACATGCCGATGCCGTAAGCAGCATAGGCGCCAAAATGATTGCCGGCCGCTGCCGAGGCGGTGCCGATCACAAACGCGCGCCACACCAGTATCGCGAACAGGGCGATAATCGTGACTACACCGAGCAGGCCCAGCTCTTCGGCCAGCACGGCAAACAGAAAATCGGTGTGCGCCTCGGGCAGATAAAACAATTTCTGGATGCTGCCACCCAGCCCCACCCCCAGCCACTCACCGCGACCAAAGGCGATCAGCGCCTGGGTCAGCTGGAATCCGCTGTCGAAAGGATCGCTCCAGGGATTCACGAACGAGGTCAACCGCGCGACACGATAGGGCGAGGAGTAGGCCAGTGCACCCATGGCGGACAGCATCACCATAAATAGCACGACAAATTGCCAGAGGCGCACGCCGCCGAGAAACATCATTCCCAGCACGGTCAGGGTGATCACCGCCGCCGCGCCGAAATCGGGTTCCAGCAACAACAGCAAACCGATCAGCCCCACCAGCGCCATCGGCTTGAGAAACCCCTTGATGCTCTGCCGCACCTCGTCGCCACGCCGCACCAGATAACCGGCCAGATACACCACCACAAATAATTTCACCAGTTCCGAAGGCTGGAAGTTCACCGGGCCCAGCGCCAGCCAACGCGTACTGCCGTTGATCTCGCGGCCGATCAGCAGCACGACTACCAGCAGACTCAAACCGAGCAACAGGAAATAGGGTCCCAGACGCTCCCAGTAGACCAGACGCACGCGCAACACGCTGTAAGCCGCGATCAGGCCAACACTGACAAAGGAGGCCTGTCGCCACAGATAATAGAGCGGGTCATTCATCTGGCGTTCGGCAATGGACACCGAGGCCGAGGCCACCATCACCACCCCCACGGCCAGCAACAACAGCGCCGAGCCCAGCAACAGGATGTCCAGCGGAAAACGCCCATGCCGCTGCGTCGACATCGGTGACGACGCCGCCAGAAAGCGCAAACCAGGAATGGACTGCGCCATCATGATCCCGCGCCCTCGCACTGACCAGCAGGCCCGTCATCCAGCAGCGCATGCACGGCCGCCATGAAGGCATCGCCCCGCGCCGCAAACCCGGCAAACATATCGAAGCTGGCACAGGCCGGCGACAGCAATACCGTGTCACCCGGCCTGGCGATGGCATGGGCGGCGGCAACCGCCGCCGACATCGTCGTTACATACTGCACCGGCACCACACCGGCGAGCGCGGCCTCGATCAGGGCGGCATCCTCACCCAGCAGGATCACCGTCCGCACCTTGTCCTGCACCGCCTCGCGCAGCGGCGAAAAATCGGCGCCCTTGCCCTGTCCGCCGGCGATCAGGATCAACGGCCCCTGCAGGCCCTGAATCGCCGCCAGGGTGGCGCCCACATTGGTGCCCTTGGAATCATTCAGCCAGTTGACGCCCCCGGCGCTGGTCACAAACTGGACCCGGTGCGGCAGGCCGGTAAAGGTCTGCAAGGTAGCCAGCATGGCGGGCAAGGGCAGACCCAGGGCCTCGCCCAGAGCCAGTGCCGCCAGGGCATTGGCCTGATTATGCTCACCCGCCAGGCGCAGATCGTCGACTGCCAGCAGGCGCTGCTCGCCGCGCGCCAGCCAGTATCGTCCCTCATGCAGGCATCGTCCGAACTGCTGCTCGGCCGGGGCGTCCAGACCAAAACTCACCACCTGGCGATGGCATGTCGGCATAACACGAACCAGCGGGTCATCGCGATTGATAACCGCCACCCCCGGCTGTCCGGCGGCGGCCTCAGGGACATTGAAAGGGACATTGAAAATGGTCTGCTTGCTCGCCGCGTACTCGGCGATGTCACGATAACGATCCATGTGGTCGGCACTGATGTTCAACACCGTCGCGGCGGCAGCATGTAACGAGCGGGTGCTATCGAGCTGAAAACTCGACAACTCCAACACATAACAATCGGGCTCGCTATCGCCCAGCAGCTCCAGTGCAGGCGTGCCGATATTGCCGCCCACCCTGACCTCTCTGCCGGCGGCTCTGCACATTTCGGCCAGCAGCAGGGTGACGGTGCTTTTGCCATTGGCGCCGGTAATCGCCGCGATGGGGGCCCGCGCGACCCGCGCAAACAGCTCGATATCGCCCATCACCTCCACACCACGGCCGCGGGCCTCGACAATGAGCGGTTCGTTGAGGGGCACGCCGGGGCTCACCACCAGACGTTGCGCCCAGGCAAACAGACCCGCATCAAACCCACCGACACTGATGGCAATGTCCGTCTGTTCGGCGCGCAGTGTTTGCAGGCCCGGCGGCGTGGCACGACTATCGGTCACCGCCACCGGCACACCACAGCGCGTCAGGAACCGCGCGCACGACAAACCGGTCTGCCCCAGACCGACCACCAGGGTCGGCACGGCTGACAATCCGCATTGCCTGTCTGTTGTTATGCCCATTTCCAGCGCCGCACTCATCTCACGTTTTCTTTATGTCTGACATGTCTAACGTATTTTCAGGGTGGCCAATCCGATCAACACCAGAATCACGGTGATGATCCAGAAGCGCACAATCACCCGTGGTTCCGGCCAGCCCATTAACTCGTAGTGGTGATGCAATGGCGCCATGCGGAAAATACGCCTGCCCGTCATTTTGAAAGACGCCACCTGGATAATCACCGACAGCGTCTCGATCACAAACACGCCGCCCATGATCACCAGCACCAGCTCCTGCCGCACCACCACCGCCACAATACCCAGCGCGGCACCCAGCGCCAGCGCACCGATGTCACCCATGAACACCATTGCCGGATAGGTGTTAAACCAGAGAAAGCCGAGGCCTGCGCCCACCAGCGCGCCACAAAACACCACCACCTCACCGACCCCGGGGACATAGGGGATCGCCAGATACTCGGCGAACTTCATGTGGCCGGTGACATAGGCGAAGATGCCCAGTGCTCCCGCCACCATCACCGTCGGCAAGATCGCCAGACCATCCAGGCCATCGGTAAGATTCACCGCATTACTGCTGCCGACGATGGTCAAATACGCCAGCAGTATAAACATCGGTCCCAGCGCAATCGCCACATCCTTGAAAAAGGGCACGTATAACTGTGTCTGCGCCGGCAGGCTGGCAGCGTCAAACAGAAAATAGGCTGCACCCAAACCCACTACCGATTGCCAGAAATACTTGTAGCGCGCCGACAGCCCGCGAGAATCTTTCTTGACCAGCTTTTTATAGTCATCCACCCAGCCGATCACGCCAAACAGGATCGTCACCAGCAACACCAGCCATACGTAGTGATTGCCCAGGTCCGACCACAACAGGGTACTGATGGTGATCGCCACCAGAATCAACGCGCCGCCCATGGTCGGCGTACCGATCTTTCCCAGATGCGATTCCGGGCCATCGTCGCGCACGGACTGGCCGATCTGGTAATGGCTGAGTTTGCGAATCATCAGCGGCCCCACCAGCAGTGAAATCAACAATGCCGTCAGGGCGCCAAGAATGGCGCGCAAGGTCAAATACTGAAACACGCCGAAGCCGCTGTAAAACTGTGTCAGATAGGCCGTAAGATCCAGTAACATCAGCCGCAACCCTCCGCCCTGTTTTTCGCCACCGCATCCTCAGCCACGACCAGCGATGCGACCACACGTTCCATATGCGATGAACGCGAGCCCTTTACCAGCAAGCTCACGTGCTCATGCAGATCTTCACGCAACTGGTCAATCAGCTGCTGCTGGGTCGGAAAATGCCGGCCCTCTTCACCAAAGGCCAGGGCGGCATGACGCGCATAATCGCCGACTGCATACAGCCGCTGCACACCCTTTTCCCGCGCCTGCCGTCCGGCCTGCTCATGAAAGCCAATTGACTGTTCGCCCAGTTCCGCCATATCACCTAACGCGAGATAGCGCTCATTGCGCCGTTCCGCCAGCACATCCAGGGCGACCGCCAGCGAGGCGGGATTGGCGTTATAGGTATCATCGAGGATTTCCGCGCCGCCAATTGCCCGTTTGCGTTGCAGCCGACCGGGGACCGGCGTCACGGATTCCAGGCCTGCGACCACTTCCGCCAGACTCGCGCCGGCCGCCAACGCTGCGGCCGTTGCCGCCAGCGCGTTCATCACATTGTGCCGTCCTTCCAGCGACCAGTGCGCGACAAGCTCACCCTCTGCGGCAATGATGCGCAACCGACCATCGTCACCCAGCGCACCGCGCACATCGGCATCCGCCGTCATGCCAAAACTCACGATCCTGCGTCCAGCGGCCTGGGAGCGCCACAACGCGGCGAAGGCGTCATCGGCATTAATCACCGCTACCCCCGTGACCGGCAGCCCTGCAAAAATCTCGCCCTTGGTTTTCGCCACCACCTGCAGCGAACCAAAACCTTCCAGATGCGCGCCGGCGGCATTGGTGACCAGCGCCACCGTCGGCTGTACAAATTCAGTGAGATAGGCAATGTCACCAGGGTGACTCGCGCCCTCTTCAATCACCGCGGCAACCTGTTTATCCGTCATGCGTAACAGGGTGCGCGGCACGCCAATCTCATTATTGAAATTCGCCTGGGTCGCCAGTACCTCGCCCCGCTGCGAGAGAATCGCCGCCACAATCTCTTTCACCGTGGTCTTGCCGTTGCTGCCGGTTATGGCCACCACCGGAATTGCAAACTGCGCACGCCAGTTGCCAGCCAGCTGCGCAAAGGCGCGTTGCGTATCGGCCACCACGATCTGTGGAAACCCCCCCAGCCCATCGCCGCTCAGGGCGCGCGACACCACGGCCCCGACGGCACCCTGCTGGCGCGCCTGGCGCACAAAATCATGCCCATCGAAACTTGGGCCGGCGAGTGCCACGAACAGCTGGCCGGGCACAAGCTCGCGGGTATCGGTGCAGATGCCGGCAATACGCACGCTTTGCACCGACAGCGTCGTGGGCAAACAGGCCCCCTGCAGCAATGCAGCCGCCTCGCCGAGCGTGGTCACGGGCAGATGGCCGGCCATCACGTCACAGCCCCGCGCGCCTTGCGCTGCGCCAATGCCTTTTCCACCTCGTAGGCATCATTAAACGGCAGCCGCTGATCACCAATGATCTGCACCTCTTCGTGTCCCTTGCCGGCCACCAGCACGACGTCATTGTTGGCCGCCGCCTGCACTACCGATTCTATCGCCCTGTCCCTGTCCGGGATCACCGTCACATTATCCTCATGAGTAAAACCCTGCAGGATATCGGCAATGATGACCTGCGAATTTTCGCTGCGGGGATTGTCGTCGGTCACAATAACCTGATCCGCCAGACGCTCGGCGACCGCCGCCATCAGCGGACGCTTGGAGGCATCACGGTCACCGCCGCAGCCAAACAGACACCACAGCCTGGCCTCGGTATGGGCCCGCAAGGCCGTCAACACCTGTTCCAGTGCGTCCGGGGTGTGTGCATAATCCACCACCACCAGCGGCTGTTCGTCACTGCCCAGCACATTATCGCCGGCCCCGCTACCGCCATAACCCTGCATGCGACCCGGCACCGGACTCAATTTCGATAACCGCTGCACGGCGTCATCAAAACCCACACCGGCAGCCAGCAGTGCGCCCAGCGCGGCCAACACATTGGATGCATTAAAACCACCCAATAGCGGCACACGCAGATCGCCACTTCCCCAGTCACTTTCCACATGCATACGCAGGCCGTTTCTACCTAACTGCAAATTGGAACCTAAAAGCGAGGGTGAAAAATCGTCGCTGTTAAAGCCGTAACTCACCGTGCCGACGGAGGCAGGCAGTGAAGTCAGCAACTGCCGACCATAATCATCATCGATATTGATGACGGCGTATTTCAAACCCTTGCTCTCAAACAGGCGGCGCTTGGCGCGGCCGTAATTCTCCATATCGCCGTGGTAATCCAGATGTTCATGACTGAGATTGGTGAATACCGCCACATCAAAATGCACGCCGGCCACTCGCCCCTGCTCCAGGCCATGTGAGGATACCTCCATCACCACACGCGTCACCTCGTCATGGCGCATATCATCCAGCAAGGTATGCAAGGTCACCGCATCTGGCGTTGTAAAGGTGGTGCTCTGCAGCCGACCAAACACCCCATTGCCGAGGGTACCAATCACGCCACAGGGCGCATCCTGCTGCAGGGCCTGCGCAATAAACTGGGTCACCGAGGTCTTGCCATTGGTGCCGGTAACGCCAATCACAAACATTGATGCCGAAGGTTCACCGTAAAACCGCTCGGCGATCCTGCCCACAAAATTTTTCAGCTCGGGCACGCCGTAGATCGGCACACCATTGCGCTCATCCAGCTGCGGTATGGATGACTCCCACATCACCACACTGGCACCGCGCTTAATGGCTTCATCAATAAATTTTTTGGCGTGCGCCTGCTGCCCTTTGAGGGCAAAAAACAGATCACCCTTCTGCACCTGCCGGCTGTCCAGACACAGGCCGGTAATCTCCATCCGCGGGGCCTGGCGTATAAAACAGATGCCCTCGACCAGCTCTGCAAAGTTCATGTGCGCAGGAGATTTTTCCGCCGTCATCACCGGGTCCCTCCCAGCAGTGCCATGCGTCGTCCAGAATCCGCCGCCGGATTGGCCGGCAGGCCATCCGGTGTCACATCCAGCATACGCAACGCACCCGACATCACCCTGGAAAATACCGGTGCGGCCACCGCACCCCCGTAATACTTCTCACCGCGGGGCTCATTGATCATCACCACCATTGCCAGTCGTGGATTGCTGGCCGGCGCAATTCCGGCGAATAACGCCAAATAGCTATCTTCTACATAACCGCCGGCGCCCGACTTTTTCACCGTACCGGTTTTACCCGCAATACGATAACCGGGCACGGCGGCACGCGTGCCGGTGCCATCCTCCTCAACCACCAGCTCCAACATATTTCTTACGCTGCGCAAACTGTCCTTACCCAACACCGGCTGATAATAACTGGCAAGCTCCGTCGCCTGGGCGCGGCTGCGCGGCACAAAGCTCGCCGGCAGGGGACGGCCATCCGTCGCCAACGCCGCATAGGCACGCGCCAGCTGCATTGCGGTTACCGACAGCCCATAACCGTAGGAAACCGTGGCGCGCTGAATATCATGCCAGGCGCCGAAATCGGTGAGCAGACCGGCCGGTTCACCCGGAAAACCGCTGCCCGAATCCGTCCCCAGACCCACGCTGGCGAAGGCCTGCCACAGGCGTTCGGGACTAATGCCCAGGGCCAGCTTGCTGGCCCCCACGTTGCTGGATTTCTGGATAATGGTGGAGACATCGATCACCCCGTAATCACGAAAATCACGAATGGTCTTGCTGCCCACCTTCAGATAGCCGGGGCGTACATCGATCATGCTGCGCGCAGTGTAGCGCCCGCTTTCCAGGGCCGCGGCAGCGGTGAACGGCTTGATGGTGGAGCCGGGCTCAAACACATCGGTGACCGCACGGTTGCGCATATCATTGCTGTCGATCTGGTACCGGTTATTCGGGTTGTAGGCCGGCTGATTCACCATCGCCAACACCTCGCCGGTATTCACATCCAGTATCACTGCCGAGCCCGAGTCGGCGCGATTGCTCTTTACCGTCGCCTTCAATTCCCGGAAGGCCAGATACTGCAAACGCAGATCGATACTCAGGGCGATGTCTTCACCGGGCTGCGGCTCCGAAATCCGTTCTACATTTTCCACTACCCGGCCGTAACGATCCTTGATCACCCGCTTGGTACCCGCGACACTCCTGAGCCGCTGGTCATACACCAGCTCCATGCCTTCCTGACCCTGATCATCGATATTGGTAAAGCCCACGACGTGGGCCGCGACCTCCCCGGCGGGATAAAACCGCTTGTATTCCGGTTCCAGAAACACACCCGGCACTTCCAGCGCCATCACCTTATCCGCCAGATCAGGCGACACACGCCGCTTCAGATAGACGAATTCTTTATCCCGCCTGGCCGCCAGCAGCCGTTCCAGCTCACCGCGTTTGATGCCCAATAGCTTCGCCAGTTGCGGCCAGGCATCACGCGCCTCGATCAACTGCTGCGGATTTGCCCACACCGAATCCACCGGTGTACTGATCGCCAGCGGCTCGCCGTTGCGATCGGTGATCATGCCGCGATGTGCGGGCTCCGATACCACTCGCAGATATCGCGCGTCTCCCTGACCCTGCAAAAAGTCCTTGTCCAACACCTGCAAATCCACCGCGCGCCACAGCAGAGTGATACCGGCCGCAGCCAGCACCGCCAGCATCAGCCGGCGACGACCACGGTAAGCAGGTTGTAGGGACGGTGTTTGCATTTATTGATCGATAACCCTGTGCATTAGTGTTGTTCCGGCGCCTTCTTAACAATCACCACGGACTGCATTTCAGGCATAACCATTTGTAGATTCTTACGGGCAAGGCGCTCGACGCGACTGTGCGTGGACCAGGTGCCCTGCTCCAGCTGCAGCTGTCCCCATTCCACATTCATTGCGTCGCGCATTTTTTCCAGCGCCTGCAATTCGACGAAGCGCTTGCGGCTCTCATGCTTGACCTCAATCACGGCGACCGCCGAGGCCAGCACAGCCAGCACCATCGTTATCAGCAGTCCCGATCTGTTCATTCAATGCAGCCGCTCCGCTAAACGTAATACCGCGCTACGGGCGCGCGGATTAAGATCTATTTCCTGTTGGCTGGCGCGAATCGCCCGTCCCAGCAGACGCAGCCTTGGCGACAGCGCCGACTGCGGTATTGGCAGATCCGGCGGGTACTCATCACCTCGCGCCTGATCGCGCATAAAGCGTTTTACGATGCGATCCTCCAGTGAATGAAAGCTGATCACCGCCAGACGCCCGCCCGGGCGCAGCACATTCAGCGCCTGCGGCAGGCAGGCCTTCACATCGCCCAGCTCATCATTAATAAAAATGCGGATGGCCTGAAAGCTGCGGGTGGCCGGATCCTTGCCCCGTTCGCGCACGGGGCTCGCCTCGGCGATCAGGGCCGCCAGCTGGCCGGTAGTCGTAATGGGATGTTCTTCTCGCGCCTTGACGATGGCGTAGGCAATGCGCTTGGCAAACTTCTCTTCGCCGTAGTCACGCAGCACCCGACGGATATCGTAGGCCTCCGCCGTGGCCAGCCATTCGGCCGCACTCTGCCCCACGCCTGGATCCATCCGCATGTCGAGCGCGCCGTTGTGGCGAAAACTAAATCCACGGCCGGGATCATCCAACTGGGGAGAGGAGACCCCGAGGTCCAGTAGCACCCCGTCGACACCCCCCTGTTGCTGCCAACCCCGTTTCTGCACCAGCGACTCCAACTGCGTAAACGAACCCTGCTCAATCGCAAACCGCGGATCCGCACCAAACCGATTTCTGGCGGCCTCAACGGCCTGCGGATCCTTATCAATGGCCAACAGCCGTCCCTCTGGACCCAACCGTTCTAAAATGGCCCCGGCATGTCCGCCGCGGCCATAGGTGCCATCCACGTAGATGCCGTCAGGTTTTATGGCCAAGCCCTCCAACACCTCGTTGAATAACACCGGCTGATGCACGAAGTCTTCGCTCATCGGCCCTATAACGACATCGTCTCCATCTCTTCCGGCAGCTCACCGAGCTCATCACCCTCTGCCAGCCAGGCGCTGCAGCGCTCATTCCAGAGGGCCTCATCCCATAGCTCAAATTTGTTGCTCTGGCCGATCAGCACCGTGCGCTTATCCAGCCCGGCGAATTCCCGTAGCGGCGGCGGTACCAGCAGCCGCCCGACACCATCCATCTCCACCTCCGTGGCGTGGCCGATCAACAGGCGCTGCAACCGCCGCGCCTGCTTGTTAAAACTGGGGAGCTGCTGCAACTTGCGCTCAACCACCTCCCACTCCTGCAAGGGGTAGAGCAGCAGGCAGCGGTCGCCATTGTCCACGGTAATCACCATCTGCCCGCCACACATATCAGACAGGTGCTGCCGATAGCGCGTCGGCATCGCCATACGCCCCTTGGCATCCAAATTGAGTGAATTGACCCCTCGAAACACTTACCCAACCCCTGGCGCGACAATCGGCGCGATCATTGGGCGCAACTATTGCGCCAGCTCCCAGTCTTAACGGCCGCGAATCTGAAAAATCCACTATTCGCCACCTTTTCCCACATTATTACACTATGGTACCCAATACACCCACTGTCAAGAAAATAGCGCCCAACAAACACCAAAAACCTGCTTTTTACACAACGACTTAGCAGCATCTGCCAAGACCCGAGCCAGGTCGCCCAGACTACCTTTATATAATCAATTTCTTGGCGAAAAGAGTTAATGTGAATCCTTAGGAGATAGTCGGAATAATACAGCGAGCCCACCGAAACTGGTTAAATAATAGCCACGCGAGGGGTGCAGACAGGCAGACACAGCAGGGGAAAAGGGCGAAAAAAGGGTGAGAAGGGTGAGAAGGGTGAAAGAGGGTTAACGCGGCATAAAGCCGGGAGGGATCGGGGGAATTACCCGGGACGTGAGCCTCCAGGGCTCACGCGGGTAGAACATGCGGGTCGAAGAAAGTTGGAAGTCGGCCTGTAAGCCGGGTTCTGTCGTGAACAGTCATTCATCTGGCGAACGCGTCACCGCGTCGCTCAAGCAACCTACCCGGGAACAACGCGGGCCGCGCCAATGTTCCCCTATTTGGTCTTGCTCCGAGTGGGGTTTTCCCTGCCACTGTTGTTACCAACAGCGCGGTGCGCTCTTACCGCACCATTTCAACCTTACCTGTGCCCCGGTTCGAAAACCGAAGGCCATCGGCGGTGTATTTTCTGTTGCACTTTCCGTAGGCTCACGCCCCCCAGGTATTACCTGGCACTCTGCCCTATGGAGCCCGGACTTTCCTCCGTATCGCCCCTTCCGTAAAAACGAAAGTGGAGATACCGCGACTGTCCAGCCGACTTCCGGCGGCAAGCTTACGCAAGCGGGGATGCGCTGACAAGCCTGCCGCTGCGATTTTCATCCCCATCGGTAACCGTCGGCGCACACTGCAAGCCTGCCGTAGCCTCAGACAGCCTGCGCACAGAAAGGTGCAGTCCCGGCCGGCGGCCAGGAGGCTGCAACGTGCTACGCGCCGCCGCCCTGGCCACCGCATCAATGCAAGCCCGACCTCAATAAATCCCGATATCCAGATAGGAGCGGGAGATCTTGCGTATCGCAATCACATAAGCTGCCATACGGTATGTGGTGATCTTCGGATTTCCCTCGCGGACCTCGCGCATCTGCTGAAAGGCCTGACGCATGCTGTCATCCAGACCGGAACGCACCAGGTCCAGCTCACTTGCGCCACCGTTGATTTTCAGCTTGAACGCGTCGGGCACCAATTTTCCAGTAAGGTCTTCCAGGGCCTGCATCTGCTGCTGTGAGCGCGACTCATCATACAGCCGCTGCATCCGCCCAAAGCGGATATGGGACAGATTGCGTATCCATTCAAAATACGAGACCACCACACCGCCGGCATTCGCGTAGGCATCAGGGATAATCACCACACCGCGCTTGCTCAGAATTTCATCCGCCGCAAAGGTGATCGGGCCATTGGCCGCCTCGATGATGATCCGGGCCTTGATGCGATCGGCATTTTCCAGACTGATCTGCGCCTCCATCGCTGCGGGGATCAGGATATCGCAGTCCATCTCCAGGGCGCGGAGCGTGCTGCCCTCTTCATAACGACCGCCGGGAAAACCTTTCAGCGTATGATTTTCCACCTTGTAGCGATAGGCCGCCTCGATATCCAGGCCATCGTCATTGACCAGCACGCCCTTGCTGTCGGTCACAGCGATTACCCTGCAGCCATCCTCCTCAAACAGAAATTTTGAGGCGTGATAACCCACATTGCCGAAACCCTGAACCACCACCGTCTTGCCACCCAGACTTCCGCTGAGGCCGGTCTCTTTCACGGCCTCAGGGTGACGAAACAGCTCCTGCAGGGCGTATTGCAAGCCGCGGCCGGTGGCCTCGGTCCGCCCCTGGATTCCACCATGCTCCACGGGTTTGCCAGTCACACAGGCCTGATAATTGATATCGTCCGGCTTGAGGTGTTTGTAGGTATCGGCCATCCAGGCCATCTCCCGCTGGCCGGTACCCATGTCCGGCGCCGGCACATTGGTCGCCGGGCTGAGAAAGTCTTTGCGCACCAGCTCCAGGGTGAAGCGACGCGTGATCAGCTCCATCTCATCGCGCTCATATTTGTGTGGATCGATCAGCAGCCCCCCCTTAGAGCCACCAAAGGGCACGTCCACGATGGCGCACTTGTAGGTCATCAGCGCCGCCAGCGCCTCGATCTCGTTTTGGTTCACACACAGCGCGTAACGGATGCCGCCCTTGACCGGCAGACGATGGGTACTGTGTACCGCACGCCAGCCGGTAATCATCTCCACCTTGCCCCGTATCTTGACGGGAAAATTGACCTGCAATACGGCATTGCAGGCCTTGATGGCCGCGGCCACGTCCGGCGCCAGATCCATCACCTCGAGCGCACAGTCCACCATCCGGTTGACGCTTTCACGAAACGAAATCTCTTGAATGGGTTCTTCCATTTTTATTGCCTCTGGGTGACAAGCCGCTTGCCGGCCACAATAACTTCAGCAGAACAGGTCCGCGCACATCAACGGCATGTGCATGACCTGAAATAGCGGCTACGGTTTGGCTTTATTTAACGCAGAGTGAGGTACTACTGACGTCGACGCAGGCAAGTCCCACAAAACAGAAACACCAGCAACAGGCAGGACAATACCGGCCAGTTGCCCAGCGTCACATAGGGTGTGGCACCGGAACGGGGCTGGACCTCACCATTCAGCACGGCCACCTCAAACTGGGGTGAGGACGCCCGCACCTCACCGCGGTGATCGATGATCGCGGAAACGCCGTTGTTCGTTGACCGCAGCATCGGTCGCGAGGTCTCCATGCTACGCATACGGGCCATTTGCAGATGCTGGTGGGGGGCGAAGGAATCACCGAACCAGGCATCATTGCTGACATTCACCAGCAGGGTCGCGGCCGGCAGATTGCGGATCACCTCTTCACCAAAGGCATCTTCGTAACAGATCGACACCGCAATCTTTTGTACCGGGTGTTGCTCATTCTCTGATGCATCTTTTTTATCGATCAGGGTCAGCAGCGGCTGCACCTCCGCACCGCGGCTAAAGCTGGCCATCGGCACCTGCAGGATATCCAATAATTTTCCCAGCACCGATTGCAGCGGAATGTATTCACCGAAAGGCACCAGGTGCGATTTTCGATAGATCTGCGAGGGGAACTCATCATCACCGGTGCCTACCCGCACGACGCCATTGTAATACCGCGTATTATCCGTCTCGGCCATCACCGGCAGCCCCACCAGCAGGGTCGCCCCACCATTGTCCCGCGCCTCGCGCGCCAGCCCCTGTAAAAAACTTTGCGCCTGATGGAAATAGGCCGGCAGTGCGGTCTCCGGCCAGATCACCATATCGCTATCCCAGTGTTCGCGGCTCAGGCGGGTGTACAGATCGATGGTCTGGCCACGCTGTTCCGGCCGCCATTTCAGATTCTGCGGCACATTGCCCTGGATCAGGCTGGCGGTGATCGGCCGGCCATGCGGCTCGGACCAGCCCACTGGCCATAACAGTCCGGCAACGGCCCACAGCAAGACCATACCCCCAAGACTCGCCACGCGGCGGCGCCCATCTTCACACCAGGCGGTCAGCAACAGCCCCGCGGTCAGGGCCACCGCCCAGGAGATACCATACACACCGAGCACCGGCGCCAGCCCGCCCAGCGGCGCATCGGTTTGGCTGTAACCCAGGTTCAGCCAGGGAAAGCCGGTGAGAATCCAGCCGCGCACCCATTCCAGCAGCACCCACAGTGCCGGCATCAATAACATAAAATAGCGTGCGGGACTCAGTGCGGAAAAAAAACGCCGGGCAACCCAGGTCAATAGCGCGGGGAACAGCGCCAGAAACAGTACGAACAGCAAGGTCGCGGCGACGGACAACACCCCACCCATGCTGCCGAAGCGATAAAAGCTGACCGCCACCCAGGAGACGCCTACGCCAAAAAAGCCTACCCCGAAACTGTAACCAAGGAGCAAGGCCTGACGCGGTGTGGCCCGAAAACTCAACAGGAATAAAATAGCGGGAGAGAGGACTGCCAACAAAAACCAGCCGAGCGGGGCGAAGGCCAGAGGCAGCAGCGCGCCGGCCAGTAAGGCCACGATCGATGCCCGCCAGCCGACACACATCCCCGGACATCGGCTAGCCCTAGACACGGCGACGTTCGACATCAGGTTTTGTAGTACTCCTTCAACCTAATAATGATGGGCTCAGCGTTCCTGTGGTGTTTCGCGGCAAGGCGCAGTGCGCAGGCAATGGCCATAGTCCTTGTCAAGCACTGCACCAAAAGTAGGCGCTTTAGGCGACGCGCAGCGGGACACCACAGGAGCGCCCGAAGGGTTGACCTGTCAGCGTCCATGGCGGCGTTGCGCCTCTTACTAAGGGCTACGGCCATTAGTTGCGAGGCGCGCCTTGCCCTGAACGCTGACAGGCCAACTGAGCCCATCATTATTAGGTTGAAGGAGTACTAGTGGTGGACTTACCGGGTGCGATTTCAGCTTCATCCGTTTCCAGAATATTCATTTGCAGCAGATGGATGCGCCGACTGTCGGCCCGCAACACCTTGAAACCGTAGCGGCCGATCCGGCACTTTTCACCACGCTCTGGCATGCGACCGAACTCGCGCATGATCAGGCCACCGATGGTATCGCATTCGTCATCACTCAGGGTGTCTTCGAAATACTCATTAAATTCTTCGACCGGCGTCAGCGCCTTAAGGGTGTAATGAGTATCCGAATGTTTAACGATAAATACATCATCTTCAAAATCGTGCTCGTCTTCGATATCACCCACAATCTGTTCCAGCACATCCTCGATGGTGACCAGTCCGGCCACCCCGCCATATTCATCAACAACAATCGCCATGTGATTACGGTTAGCGCGGAAATCCTTTAACAACACATTCAGGCGCTTGCTTTCAGGCACAAACACGGCGGGCCGCAATATGTCCCGCAGATTAAACTTATGGCTATTCCCTTCTGCCGGCTTGGCATCGCGCTCAGCGATATAGGCCAGCAGATCCTTTGCCAGCAGGATACCGACGATTTCATCGCGCGTATCCCCCACCACCGGAAAACGGGAATGGGCGGATTCGATAATCACCGGCAGAAAGGTCTCCGGCGATGCCGCCTCTTCCACCACGATCATCTGCGAACGCGGCACCATCACATCACGCACCTGCATGTCGGACACGGTCAACACGCCTTCGATCATCGTCAGCGCATCATGGTCCAGCAGGTTATGTTTCTGGGCGTCGCGTAAAACCATATCCAGCTGGTCCCGGTCTTTGGGTCGCGAGGAAAAGGTTTTATTCAGGAGGGTCTGGCCGAGTCTATCCAGCCAGGAAGGTTGCTGCCGTCCGTTGCCAACGGCAGCGCTACTAGATCGATCTTCACTCATAATTTTTTATGTTTACTCTGTTGATTACTGTGTTGTTTAATTTTTGCTGATGTTCAGACATCTATTCGTAGGGGTTGTCGTTGGGGTTGTCGTAGGGATTGGCATAACCAAAACTCTCGAGTATGGCTATCTCTTTCATTTCCATCTGCTGCGCCTCGTCATCGGTCAAATGATCATAGCCCAGCAGGTGCAAAGTACCATGCACAATCATGTGTGCCCAATGCGCCACGGCCGCCTTGTGCTGCTGCTCAGCCTCCTGTTCCACCACGGCGGCGCAGATGACAAGGTCGCCCAGGGAATCCTCGCCCGCCGCTGCCGGAACCCCGGGGAGCAGCTCAAAGGGAAAGGATAATACATTGGTTGCGCCCGTTTTGTGCCGGTACTGCTGATTGAGCTGGGTCATCTCCGCCAGATCGACAATGCGCACCGTCATCTGTCGTTCGGCCTGATCCATGCCGGCCTGCCTGAGTGCCGCATCGGCCCACGCCTGTATCGTTTCAGTATCCGGCACGCTCCACTGCCCGGCAACGCCCGCAGTCGTGTCGATGGCCATCTGCAACTCAATCTGCACGCCTGCCGTCACCGCCTATTCTTTCCGTGATGCCTTCTTGGCTTCGGCCTTTTCATATTCATCATAGGCGGTCACCACCTTTTGCACCAAGGGGTGGCGCACCACATCCTTGGCCTCAAAAAAGGTAAAGCTGATGCCCTTCACCTTTTCCAGCACACCAACCACATGCGCCAGACCGGAACGGGTGCTCTTGGGCAGATCGACCTGGGTGACGTCACCGGTGATCACCGCCGTCGAGCCAAAACCGATGCGGGTCAGAAACATCTTCATCTGTTCGACTGTGGTGTTTTGTGCCTCATCCAGAATAATGTAGGACTCGTTGAGGGTGCGGCCGCGCATATAGGCCAGCGGCGCCACTTCAATAACATTGCGCTCCATCAGCTTGTCGACACGCTCAAATCCCAGCATCTCATACAGGGCGTCATACAGCGGGCGCAGATAGGGATCGACCTTTTGCGCCAGATCGCCGGGCAGGAAACCCAGACGCTCGCCCGCCTCCACCGCCGGCCGCACCAGCAGGATGCGTTGCACGGTCTGCTTTTCCAGCGCCTCCACGGCGCAGGCGACGGCCAGATAGGTTTTGCCGGTGCCGGCCGGGCCAATCCCGAAATTGATGTCATGGCTGAGCACGTTCTGCAGATATTTCTGCTGATTGGCGCCGCGGGCCTTGATCACCCCATGACGGGTGGTGATGCTGACATTAAAACGCTGCTCGACACCCTGCCTGGAGGGATCGACCATGCCGGCCGAACCCTCCTGCAATAACAGATGCACGCGCTCACCCTTGAGCTCACCGCTGGCCGCCTCGGTAAACAGCTGCTTCAGCACCTGCTCGGCCACCTGGGTCGCCGCGGGGGTGCCGAGCACGGTGAACTGGTTACCCCGATGCTGGATCTCCACGTCCAGTCGCTCCTCGATCAGACGCAGGTGTTCGTTGAACTGGCCGCAGACATTGGCCAGTCGCTGATTATCGGCGGGATCGAGGGCGAAACTACGCGAGTCAGGTTGAGCGTTCAAATTTTCAGGGCTTTCCGGGGGAGTTGGTGATGAGCATGGACACAGGCTACGCCATTATCGCCCGGGTCGCCACGGGCGGCTCATCGACCAGCAGCACCTCGCCCCGCAGGGAGTTGGGGTACGCCTCGGTGATGAGCACGTCGACAAACTCGCCGATCAGGCGCGGCTGGCCGGCAAAGTTCACCACGCGATTGTTTTCCGTGCGGCCGCTCATTTCCTTGGGGTCCTTGCGTGAGGGGCGTTCCACCAGCACACGCTGCACCGTGCCGACCATGGCGGCACTGATCGCCGCGGCCATTTCGCTGATGCGTGCCTGCAGGATGGCGAGGCGCTGCTTTTTCACCGCCAGCGGCACATCGTCGGGCAGGTCGGCCGCCGGGGTGCCGGGGCGGGCGCTGTACACGAAGCTGAAGGAATGGTCGAAGCCGATGTTCTCGATAAGGTCCATGGTGGCCTGAAAATCCGCCTCGGTCTCGCCGGGAAAGCCGATGATGAAGTCCGAGGACAGGCTCAGGTTGGGACGCACCTCGCGCAGCGCGCGCACCTTGGCCTTGTATTCCAGCGCGGTGTGGCCGCGCTTCATCTGCACCAGGATGCGATCGGCGCCGGTCTGTACCGGCAGGTGCAGATGGCCCACCAGCTCGGGCACCTCGGCATAGGCCTGAATCAGCGAGTCGGACAGTTCCACCGGGTGCGAGGTGGTATAGCGGATGCGATCGATGCCCTCGATGGCGGCAACGTAGTGGATCAGCAGGGCCAGGTCGGCAACCTCTCCTTCATTATCTCCATCATCCATCTGCCCCTGATAGGCGTTGACATTCTGCCCCAGCAGGGTCACCTCGCGCACGCCCTGCTGCGCCAGCTGCGCCACCTCGGCCAGCACATCATCGAAGGGCCGGCTGATCTCCTCGCCGCGGGTGTAGGGCACCACGCAAAAAGTACAGTACTTGCTGCAACCTTCCATGATGGAGACAAAGGCGGTGGGACCGTCGGCCTTGGGCGCCGGCAGGTTGTCGAATTTTTCGATCTCGGGAAAGGACACGTCCACCTGCGGGCGTTTTTGTAACTGCAGTTCGGTCAACATCATCGGCAGACGGTGCAGGGTCTGCGGGCCGAAGATGAGATCGACATAGGGGGCGCGCTGACGGATCGCCTCACCCTCCTGACTGGCGACGCAGCCACCGACGCCGATCACGATATCCGGCCGCTGCTGCTTGATCTCGCGCCACATGCCCAGCTGGGAGAAGACCTTTTCCTGCGCCTTTTCACGCACCGAGCAGGTGTTGAGCAGTAGCACATCGGCCTCTTCCGGCGTCGCCACCAGGGTGAGCCCATGGCTGGCGCCGAGCAGCTCCGCCGTCTTGGCGGAGTCGTACTCGTTCATCTGACAGCCGAAGGTCTTGATGTACAGCTTGCGTACCGGCTGCTTGCCCGGCGTGTGTTCCAAAGTCATTGTCTCAGTGCCTGCCCTGTCGTCGAATCAAAGACCGACGGATAAACGTCGCGTCCTCATAAACCCGCTCGCACCGGGCTCGGTCAAAAACGGGTCCGGTCCAAAAATAGTGGCCGCGCAGAATAGCACATCTGGCCCGAGTTTTCCCTGACCACCGACAGCACGAGGCAGGCGTCGACCGCGCTACTTTTCGTAACTCGACTCGGAGGCGATCTTGTGGATGCTGAGATCGGCGCCCTCGTATTCCTCCTCCTGGGTCAGGCGGATGCCGACGGTCTTTTTCACCAGGCCGTAGATCACCAAGCCACCGGCCAGGGCGACCCCCACCCCCAGCAGCGTGCCCGCCAGCTGCGCGCCAAAGCTCACCCCGCCCATGCCGCCGAGGGCCTCCAGGCCGAAGATGCCGGCGGCGATCCCGCCCCAGGCCCCGCACAGACCGTGCAGTGGCCAGACCCCCAGCACGTCATCGATCTTCCATCTGTTCTGCGTCAGGGTGAAGGTCCACACAAACAGGCCACCCGCCACGGCACCTGTCACCAGGGCGCCCATGGGGTGCATGATGTCCGAACCGGCGCACACCGCCACCAGCCCGGCCAGTGGGCCGTTGTGCACGAAGCCCGGGTCATTCCTGCCCACCAGCAGGGCGGCGAGGATGCCCCCGACCATGGCCATCAGCGAGTTCACGGCCACCAGACCGCTGACCGCGTCGATGGTCTGGGCCGACATCACATTGAAGCCAAACCAGCCCACCGTCAGTATCCAGGCGCCGAGGGCCAGAAAGGGAATACTGGAGGGCGGATGGGCCGAGATGGCGCCGTCCCGGTTATAGCGTCCGTGGCGCGCACCCAGCAACAGCACCGCGCCCAGGGCAATCCAGCCGCCCATGGCATGCACCACCACCGAACCGGCAAAATCATGAAACGGTGCGCCGAAGGTGGCCGCGATCCAGTCCTGCACACCGAAGTTTCCGTTCCAGACCACGCCCTCAAACAGGGGGTACAGCAGGGCCACAATCAAAAAAGTGGCGACAATCTGCGGGTAGAACCGCGCCCGCTCGGCGATGCCGCCGGAGACAATGGCGGGAATCGCCGCGGCAAAGGTCAGCAGAAAGAAGAACTTCACCAGCTCGTAGCCGTTTTTCTCGCTGAGCACCTGCGCCCCATCCATGAAGCCAATGCCATAGGCGATGCTGTAACCGATGAAGAAATAGGCGATGGTGGAGACGGCAAAATCGACGATGATCTTGACCAGCGCATTGACCTGATTCTTTTTGCGTACCGTGCCCACCTCCAGGAAGGCGAATCCGGCGTGCATGGCCAGCACCATAATGGCGCCCAGAAGAATGAAAAGAACGTTGCTACCCGACTGCATGGCTTCCATAACTGCTCCCATTCAATAACAAAACCAAAATGTGTGCACATAATGCAAATTTTGCACCAATGGCTACACAGGTTATTTAAAGAAATAAAATCAATAAGATAGGGCAATATTTCGCTTTTCACGCCCATCGCAGTGCACCATCAAGGGGCAGTCACCCTCTATCGCGCACAATTTATGTGCGCTGATGACAGCCTCCTAATGGGCGATCTTCGGCCAGTAGCGGTCGAATACAAATCCCGGACTGTGTTTCTGCACATGGCACTGGCCGCACATCTGTTGCGGAGTCCAGCCGGCGTTGGCCAGCGGCTGACTGCCACCGGCCGCCGCATGCGCCTGTCCGGCGCCGTGACAGGATTCACACTGCACCCCCATCAGATGGGCGGTGATATTGATGTCAAAAAAACCGCCGGGCTGATCAAAGCCGACCACGTGACAGCGGATACAGGCCGGGTCGAAGGCCTTGCTCACCGCCTCCAGCTTCTCGTAGGCGGTGGCGTGGGCAGTATCAAACCAGACCTGATGCTGGGCGGCATGACAGGTCTGGCACACCGCCTCGCCCGCAAAAGGGCTGGCGCCTGCCGTTTGGGTCTTGCGGAGCTCGACCCGCTGCAGATAGTCAGCCTTCACGCGGGCATTGTATTCGTCGTACCAGGCCGCCAACTGGGGGGCATCGGGAATTGTATTCGGCATGGGCAGGATCGCATGCCGCCAGGTCCGGATACGTCCGCCCTCCACACTCAGGTCCAGGCGACCCAGCCGCATTCCCCGCGAGCCGGGCTGCACGATCAGAGTGCCCTCCTGCATGCGCGGCTCGCCGTACACCTCGTAGGCGGCCTTTTCGATCAGGATATCGACATCGGCGAGGCCCACCGCTTCGGCAAACGCCTGGCCGCTGAGATCCGTGGCCAGCACCGTCAATTGCCCCTGCGCGTGGGCCTGCCGCAGGGCCTCGCGCAGGGCGGCGGGGGCCTCATCCACCAGCCCGTGTTCACCCTGCATCTGACGCATAGGTGAGCCCTTACTATCCAGCCAGCTGAAGTAGGCAATACGCTGAGCGTCACGCTCGATCAGACGCTGGGGCTGAAAACCGGCGATGGCGCTGCGGCTATTACTCAACACCCAGGGCAGGGCAACGGACGCCGCAAACGCCTCCCCATAGGCCAGGTCACGCCACTGCACGGCAATGGCATCGTAATCCAGCATCGCCATTCCCTTGAGGATGTACTCGCCTTTCAGCCGATCCCCGGGGCCATCGGCACTCAACAGGCCGCCGGCAGACAGCAGCACCAGATTAGGGTTCTCCGCCCGCAGCCGCTGCAACAGGGTGGCACGCCGCTTGATGCCGCCAAAGTTTCCCTCTGCGCTACAGCCACAGGGTTCCAGCTCACCGTCAAGGTTGCCGGAGTAGATGATCGTCAGTGACGCCTCGGCCCACAGCGGGGCCGGCGCAAAACACAGCAGACTCACCAGCCAGAACAAGGACCCGCAGCAGCGACCTCGCCCGTTATGCCGCGTGTGAAATCGTCCCCTGCCCGGCTTGTCGACTGGCCGTTTCACGCCATCCGTATCATCGATCATTAAACACACGCCCCTGTTGCCCGTTCCTGTTGTCTGTCTGTGATGATGCCATAACCTGCGCGTTATCCTATAGTGGGCACTGGCCCGATGTCGAAACCAACAATCAGCCACCAAAGCCCAGCACATGCCGCCGCCACAGATTCCTTTGCACACAACGCTGACCACCTGCGCCCTGCGCCTCGTCGCCCAGGCCCGGGCCGTGCGATGGCTGGCGATCGCCCTGGTCGGCATGAGTTTCACGCCGACCGGCTTTGCGCAGTCCGATCCCCGTGGCGACGGCCCCTATAGTAGTGCCTATAGTAACCCCTATCGCGACCCCTTCGATTTTACCCTGAGCTTTTC
This sequence comes from Gammaproteobacteria bacterium, assembly GCA_032250735.1. Lineage (NCBI taxonomy): Bacteria > Pseudomonadati > Pseudomonadota > Gammaproteobacteria > Gammaproteobacteria bacterium. The sequence goes on along the minus strand of JAVVEP010000001.1, from coordinate 179,976 downwards.
CCGCAGCGACATCGACCTGCGCGACAGCACCACGCACTACCCGGTCAACCTGGAGCGCATCAGCCTCTCGGTCTTTTCCCTGCAGGAGAAAAATATCCATTTCGGTTTTAACACCGGCTCCAGTTATCTCAGCATGGACAATGACACGGTACTGACCGGCATGAGCCTGAACGGCTATCACGCGGGGTTTGCGCTGCGCGGCCACTATGGCCGCAATCCGCAACTGGGCCTGCACGCCGACTATCGCTACCAGGAGACCCGCCATAAGACCGACAGCCAGTCGGCCACGCTCAGCTGGCACGAATGGACGCTGGCCGCCCGTGGCAGACTGGTTCTGGGACAACGCCTGGGAATCGTACTGGGCTGGGCCTACAGCGAGATCGAAGCAGGACGAAGCGCCCGCGGGGATATCAATGACGCCCTTAACCTGCGGCTCGATTCCGCGCCGCAGCTGCAGGTTGAGCTGGAGTGGCTGACAGGGGCGGGCGGACGCGTGAGTCTCGCCGTGCAAAACGGGGCCTACGAGAACCTTGCCTTCAACTTCGCACAGACCTTTAGATAGACCGGAAGAGATAGGCCGGAAGAGATAGGCCGGAAAAGATAGATCGGCAGGCCTTCATCGCCCAAAAACGTTTTCGTCCAAAATCACATCGGCAAAAAAAATGCCGCTATTTCGCGGCACTCAATCGATCGTTTCAGAGACCCCGTTTCAGAGGCCCTGTTTCAAGCCACCCTAAGGTGCGTCAAAAAGGCAATCAGCCGTTGCTACGCGGCGAGGACAATAGCGCGATCAGGCGGTCTTCAAGCTCGATACGGTCCGCCAGTTTTTCACCGAGGTCGGACAGGTCATGGGCCAGATGACTGAAGTCACCACAGTGGTCTTCGCAGTCATACTTGTCGTTGAAGTCGAGGATCTGCTGGGTAATATTGGAGATGTTGGGATAGACCTCATCGGCGATGGAGCGAATCGGCTGGCGGCGTTCGCGATCTTCATCAATATGCCGATACAGCTGGAAATGGGCGCTGGCCGTGTAATCAATCAGGGATTCGCAGAAAGTCTGCAATAGGCGTTGTGTATCCTGCTCGGGCTTGAAGGGCTGCCGGGAGGCCAGCTCACTGTATAGCGCCAGTGCGCCGGTGCGGGTTTCAACCAGATCATTGATTTCCTGATGTGAACGGGCGCGACGTTCCGGAATGGTGCGATTTTCAGACAGCATGTTATCCCCTTACTACACTTAACAAACGCTCTTCACTAAGACGGCGTTCATGCCAACGTTACGGCGACGATAGACCAGTAAAACGGTGGCTTACCCGCATCTTCGCCTGTCGGTGCTCACTGATTCGACATACCCGAAGTCGTGACATCCAGACCTAAAACCCTGAGCAGGATCTTACCAACCTTGGCTTTTCTTTGTAAACAGAAAACCGTTACCTGCCCAATAACGTATAGCAATAACATTAAATGCGATATACGGCCTCTGTAGCGCACCGGGGGACGTGCCTTTTCAACCGCCAATCAGGGATTCAATCTTGCCCAGTAACCGTGGAAAATCTACGGGCTTTGTATCGTAATCCTCACACCCCGCCTCCATCGCCTTTTCCTTATCCCCCGCCATCGCGTGGGCCGTGAGGGCAATAACCGGGATGCCCTGGGTCGCGGGATTCGCCTTGATGCGGCGCGTCGCCTCCCAACCATCCATGACCGGCAGACTCATATCCATCAAGATCAGTGCCGGCTGTTCCGAGCTGGCCAGCTCCACGGCAACGCTGCCGTCTTGCGCAAACACCACCTCAAAACCCTTTCGCTCCAGGCGTCGCGACAACATGTCACGATTCATCTCATTGTCTTCCACCAATAACACTTTCGACATCATTATGTCTCCTTTAATTTGCATTCTTATTTGCATGCTGTCCTACACAAGATAACTGCTGTTAATAACAATCCCCGCTATCAGTCCTGATCGGCATCCTTGAAATTCATTCTCACCTTCATAAACTCATCCTCCGTCTCGAAGAAGGCCAGCACCACATCCGGGTCAAAATGGCTGCCACTGCCCTGTGCAATAATGTCGCGGCTCTTTTGGTGACTGAAGGCATCCTTGTAACAACGCTTTGAGGTAAGCGCATCATACACGTCACCCAGGGCAAGTATGCGCGCCACCAGGGGAATCTCCTCACCGGACCGCCCGTAGGGATAACCAGAGCCGTCCCATTTTTCATGATGGCTTTCCGCGATATCGATCCCGGTATGAATGAAGGCATTACCCGGGTGCTGCCGATCCACCTCACGCAGGGTCTCCGCGCCAATGATGGGATGCTGCTTCATCAGCATCCATTCGGCGTCGGTTAGGGACCCCGGCTTCAGCAACACGCGGTCCTCAATCCCAACCTTGCCGATGTCATGCAGGGGGCTGGCCGCATAAATATTTTCGACAAACTCACGATCAATAATCGATCGATACTTTGGCATCCGGCTCAATTGTTCAGACAGCAAGCGGCAATACTCGCGCATACGCTCAAGGTGTTCACCGGTTTCCGGGTCGCGAGACTCCGCCAGTTTTGACATGGCGAAAATCGCCGCCAACTGCGAGCGGGAGATTTCGCGGATCTTGGCCCGCACCTCCTCGGATAAATGCTGATTACTGTGCTCAATCTCCAGTCTATGGCGCTGCTCCTGATCACTCAGGCGCTTACGCTCCAGACTCGCGCCGACGCGCGCCTTCAGCAACACCGCATTAAAGGGTTTGGTCACATAATCCACCGCGCCCATCTCGATACAGCGCACCGCACAATCCACATCATCCAGCGCAGTGATCATAATTACCGGGATGCGCCGCAGCAGCTCATCCTTCTGTATCAGTTCCAGGGTCTCGTAGCCATCCATCACTGGCATCATGATATCCAGCAACACCAGATCAAACGCCTGTTGACGCATCATCACCAGTGCATCCTTGCCATTTTCCGCCGTGGCCAACTGAAAGCCGCAATCCCCCAGGCGGCGCATCAGCAGGTCCCGGTTCATTTCATTATCGTCAACAATCAATACTGAAAATGACGCATCGTTTCCCAGAATCATATCCTGTCTAGCCATACTCATTACAAACTCACCCCTGAAAACCCAAAACCAGAATACTCACGTTCGAGACACCACCCATCACGCATTACGGGGGCCTCCCGGAGCCTGTAGATTTCTATTGATGCATTCCACCAACGTAGCGTGGTCCGCGGGCTTGATAATATAATCGGCCGCGCCCAGGCTCATCGCGGTTGCGCGCTCATCGATCATGCTATGCATAATCACCGGGATAGACGCCAGCAATGGCTCATCCTTTAACTGTGACAATATTGACCAGCCGCCGACACCGGGCAGCACCACATCCAGCAAAATCAGGTCGGGCATCAATTCCATGGCCCGCTCAAGGCCTGCCTTTCCGTTGTCGACAACCTCAACACAATAACCGTCTTCATCCAGCGACCGCTCCAGCAGGTCCGGCATAAAGGGATCATTATCGATCACCAGAATCATTGGTTGCCGCGCCCGCTGCGCATCGACATTTCTGCACTCGCCATCATTGGACACGGACTTTTTTTCAGCGACAGGCCGACCAACCCCGCTTTCTGTCGCATGCGGTTCCTCAACGGTGGCAGGGACTTTTATCGTAAACGTGGAGCCTTTGCCCTGCTGACTCTCCACCGTGATATCCCCACCCATCAGACGACAGACACTGCGACTGATCGTCAGCCCCAGACCCGTGCCACCATATTCACGGGTGGTCGATTCATCTGCCTGCGTAAACGCCTTAAACAGGATATTCTTCTGCTCATCGCTGATACCAATCCCGGTATCCGCCACCCGAAACACTATCCACTCCACACCTGCGCCAGCTACACGCTCAACACTTAGGCTAATGTTGCCCGCGTGGGTGAACTTTGCAGCATTACCCATGAGATTAATAAGCGCCTGTTTCAACTTCGGAATATCGGCATAGATGCTACCGATGTCGCTATCGCACTCCACCGAAAGCGTATTGCCGTTGGCGGCGATCATGGGTTTAACATTGACAACGACATCATCCACCAACTGTCTTAATCCATAGCCATCAAGATATAACTGCATTTTGCCTGCCTCGATCTTCGACAGATCCAGCACATCACTGATCAATGAAAGGAGATGTCGTCCCGAGCTGACAATGCGCACCAGATCTCCCGCCATTTCCGCATTACCGGAGGCGCCCACCTCTTCATACAGCATCTCGCTATAGCCGATAATGGCATTCAATGGGGTACGCAATTCGTGGCTCATATTGGCCAGAAACTGGCTCTTCTCCTTGCTCACCGCCTCCGCATCCAGCTTCGCCTGCAAGGCGTGCTGAGCCGCGGCATGCTCCCTCTCCAGGGCCCGGTCGCGCTGACGCAGTCGTGCAAACAGCAGATCCAGCGCACTCCATACCTGGCGTATTTCACTGCTCATGGAACGCCCGGCAGGCGGCAGGGCCACCTGTGAATCGATATTCAGCGTTGCCAGTCGATTGGAGAGTTCGGTCATGGGATTCAGCAATCGGCGCACCCACAGCTCCATGGCAATCAGCAGCAGAAACGCCAGACCAATCGACCAGACCACCTCCCACCAGACCTCATCGATGACCCGCTTGTAAAAGGCATCGTTATATTCAAGCTCTACACTGCCCAGTAAGTGCATTGTGGTTGGCGAGAATATCGGTGACTCTGCATGAAACGGCACGGAGTCCGCCGACACCTTATTGCGTCGATCAAACACGGTTCCATCCATCAGAGTGACTTTCAGGCCCACCACGATCGGCTGCTTGTAGGTGGGATCCTCCAGCACAATCAGCTGATTCAGAATAGCTTCCAGGTGTTTTTGATTATTCGTATCCACCGCCGTTTCCAGCAACTGGGTGTACGGCGTCACCAGCAATTCCGCCTTGGTCTGCTCGGCTGCCTTCAGGGTCGGTGCCGTGACATAGATCCAGTGCCGGACCAGCATCGCCATGCTCAGGGCCACGACCAGCACCATGGCAAGCGAGACACGGGTCGTCAGTCGGGAGAAAACACTACTCATGTCGTTTCGACATTTTCATCAGCAGGGCATTGATCGTCACCTTCGAGGTGCGCAAGGCAGGCAGATTAAAAAAGGGTTTGACGCGATTCGTTACCGAGATGCCAACGGTTACGCCGCGTTCCACATCTCCCAAAAATGGCGAAAACACCAGCCGCTGTGTTGCATTGGCAAATTCCATCACCGTCTGCAGCTTGGCATCAGTCAATTTTTCCGTAATAAAGATGGCCGTCGGCGGCGATGTTGCCGACAACTCGTCGGCGACATTCACGACGGCTGTTTCCACAGCCATGCCACCGATATTGTCGCTGTCATTTTTGATCTGCTCCGCCAGCTTCTGTGCATACCGGGCATCCTTGTCGTACACAAACATCAGCTGTGCCCGGTTTCCTTCCATCAGCTTGTTTCGAAAATCGTTGTCCACCGCCACAATGCGTGGAAATATCGACATCGATATCTCCACGCGACGTTGCTCAGCCTCGTCGGCAAACAGGTTCGCGCCCAGCACGAGACCCTGCAGCACCAGCAGGGCGAACGCCAGCAGTCGACTTATGTACCTATACCTATGCACGGGTCTCTTCTCGTCCTCTTGCCGTCATTGTCGCCATTAGAAACGCACATCCATCTGTAGCCAGTACTCCCTGCCCGGTCGCGGATAATCCTCGGGATAGGTGGGAATCACCGAACCGCCAAAATTGGTTAATGGCGAGGGATACACGACATCGGCGTCGAACAGGTTTTTTATCCCGCCACGGATCGTCATTTCCGCCACGACGTTTCTGGCCGTGGCGGTCACATCGACGGTCTGATAGCTATCGAGATTGTCACGCGGATCGCCGGGGGCGCGCTGCCGTTCGCCCACATAACGGTATTGGCCGGCGATGCTGTATTTGCGGCTGGGTTGATAGATCAGGCCCAGGTTGGCCAACCGCCCCGCCACATCCGGCAGCGGCTTGTCATTCGCGTTGTTGTGCATTTGTTGCAGGGTCAGATTGGCGTCGATCTTGAAACGGGTGCCCAGTTTGCGTGCGTACTCGAGCTCGGCACCGCTAATGTGGACCTCGCCGGCATTGGTGTAGGTGTTCGGCACCGCCGCAGTGTCGATCACGATCAGGTCGTGGAGATCACCATAGAACAGGGTCGCCCTGCCCACGGTGATGCCGTTATTGAAAATATAACCCAGCTCGAAGGTGTCGATGGTCTCCGACTCGATGTCGGGATTGCCTGCCACAATGGGATTGTTTTTTGTGGCTGTCTCCAGAAAGGTGGGCGGTCGAAAGGCGCTGGCATATTGCACCTTCAGCGTTTGCTGTTCCGACAACTGATACACCGCGGCCAGGCGCGGGCTGGTGGCGTGACCCACGTCGTCATAGCTGTCGAAACGCAGGCCGGCGGTGATGGTCAACCGCTCGCTGGCGGCAAACTGGTCCTGGACAAACACGGCCCACAGGCGGCGCTCCAGGTCTTCTCCCAACCAGTTTTCGTCCCCGGTGTATTTCGCCAGTGGTATGGGCGTAAAGGTTAGCGGATTGTAGTTACGCTCGGCATACACATCGCCCTGCTCGGTATACGACCAGTCCATCCCCAGCAGGAACTCGTGATCCTCGATGCCGCTGTAGTTCAGCTCCAGCCCCGCATGGTATTTTCGCTCTTCGTGATTGGGGCTGGCGATCACGCCATTGGGAAACACCCCTGGCCCGCCAAACCCGGGCGGATAAATCTGATGCAGTCCCGAATCCAGGCTGTAATCCAGCCAGCCCGCCGTGACCCGCCCCTCAATATGCTGACCCCGCGAAAAATCCCAGCCGCCGTCCACTGCCAGCATATCGACCTTACGGATCAGCTCCTGGCCCTGCCCCGGCAGGGCGTGCGCGATACCGAAGTGATCCCCGCTCTCCACCCTTGACCACTGGGCCGAAAAGTCGAAAGCCCGATAACGGGTGTGCAATAACAGGGCGCGATCGACCTCTCGCTCATTGGTCTCCCCGGGCGCCTGGGTCAGGGCCGGGAAATTTCGCAGCACATCCGGGCCGGACTCCACATTGTCGCCGTCCATATTGGTGGCGGAGACACTGAGACTGGTATGCCAGTCTTCACCCGGCCGGCCCTGGGTCAACACCGCGCCCAGGGTCGCCTGCCCCAGATCGCTGTAACGCACGAAGGCCTGGTCCTGTTGCTTGCGGGTGATGATATTGACCACCCCGCTGTAGGCGAACTCGCCATAGATGGTCGAACCCGGCCCACGGATCACCTCGATGCGTTGAATCTGATCGGTGGGAATGGACAGCGCAGTGCTGGCCACACTCAGGGTAGAGTTAAACGCCACCCCGTTGAGCATCACCTTGATCTTGCCCGAGGCAAATACCGAGCCCACGCCGCGCACAAACACCAGCATGGTGCCATCGGTGGACATGGACAGCTCGATACCGGGGATCAGCGCCAGCGCCTCGCCCGCATCCCGCACCCCGCGATCGACCAGGTCCTCTCCATACAGCACCGAGACCATGCCCGGCACGAAGTCGATGTTCATCTTGGTGCGGGTGGCGATCTTGGTCTCCTGATCCAGCACCCCCAGCAGGTCCTGCAGGGCGGCGTCCAGCTCGGCATCCGCCGCCTGCACGCTCCAGGGTATCCACAGGTTCAGCAGCAGGATGATGCCCCACCCCGCCCGCCTCGTTTCCCTTCCAAAATGTCTATTCATGGCTGTCTGCCCCACCGGTGGCTATTTTTTATCCGCTTTCATTCATCGCACCACCAGACGACTGCTAGTGGCGCGCCCGATCACACCGCCCTCACAGGGGCGGCACTGATCTTGTTATCTGTTCGGCGTATCCTGCGGAAACTTGAATAAAGACAAGCCAGTAGAAATCCTCGCCGGCCAGCGCGTCACCCCCCCCGAGAGGCGCCCCGTTGACCGGGACGTCGCCGCTATTCCGTTACTCCGGCACCTAAAGAGGGCCTGGAGACGGCCCACAAAAAAAGGGCCCGAAGGCCCCTTTTCAACTACCTTAAATCTGCCTTAGCTCAGCGCGCCCTGCGCCGCCGCCACCGCCACGCCGCTGTCGATGGGGGCGCCCATGTCGGTCAACACGGTATCCAGCGCGCCCAGACAGAACATCACGTTCTTGGCGCTGGAGGCGTGGCCCATCAGGCCGATGCGCCAGACCTTGCCGGCCAGGGCGCCCAGGCCGGCGCCGATCTCCAGATTGAACTGGTTGAGCAGACGCCCGCGCACGGCGGCCTCGTCCACACCCGCCGGGATGGTCACGGCATTGAGCTGGGGCAGGCGCGCCGCCTCGGGCACCACAAAGCTCAGGCCCATGGCCTCGATACCGGAACGCAGGGCCAGGTGATTCGCCTGATGGCGGGCCCAGGCCTGTTCCAACCCCTCATCCTGCAGGATCACCAGCGCCTCGTGCAGGCCATACAGGGTGTTGACCGGCGCGGTGTGGTGATAGGCGCGCTTGGCGCCCTCACCCCAGTAACCCATCATCAGATTCAGGTCCATAAACCAGCTCTGCACCTTGGTCTTGCGGCCCTTGATACGGGCGATGGCAGCCTCGCTGAAGCTCACCGGCGACAGGCCCGGGGTACAGGACAGGCACTTTTGCGAGCCCGAATAGATGGCATCGATCCCCCACTCATCCACCCGGATGGGGGTGCCGCCTAGCGAGGTCACCGCATCCACAATCACCAGGCAGCCGTGCTGATGGGCGATCCGGGTAAGCGTTTCGGCGTCTGACTGCGCGCCCGTGGAGGTCTCCGCATGCACAAAGGCCACCGTGGTCGCCTCGGGGTGGGCCTTCAGCACCTCTTCCAGCCTGTTCGGGTCCACCGGCATGCCCCAGTCGTCTTCCACCATCACCGGGATTGCGCCACAGCGCTCGACGTTCTCCTTCATCCGCCCACCAAACACCCCGTTCTGGCACACCACCACCGTGTCGCCGGGCTCCACCAGGTTCACGAAACAGGTCTCCATACCGGCCGAACCGGGGGCGGAGACCGGGATGGTCAGCGGATTTTCGGTCTGAAAGGCATATTGCAACAGGGTCTTCATCTCGTCCATGAGCGCCACAAACTGCGGATCCAGATGCCCAATGGTGGGCCGCGCCATGGCATTGAGGATGCGCGGATGGACGTCTGACGGGCCGGGGCCCATGAGGGTGCGCACTGGCGGGATAAATGTCGTAATAGTGGGGGCATCAGTCGCCATAATCTTCAATCTCGTCTGTAAAAGGGTTGAAAAAACACAGGCCGATCACACGTGATCGGCCTGTGACATGCATCCGCACGGCTGCGCAAGACCATCAATCCACGCAAAAAAAGTTGACGGATTTTATCGGTTATTTGACTGTCAGGCAATCTGCCCGCCCCTCGACCCAATACCAGATGGCGACAGATAAGCAGGTAAGGGTGTGGCGAAACGGCACGACCCGCGCCCCTGGCAGCGCGGCCGGTGATCCATGCCGCATCCATCCGCCGGGAAAATAAAACGCAGGCGATTATGCGCGTGGGAATTTTGGGGCCTCAGGCCGGGATTTTGTGGAGTACCTGGTGGGGGGGGGTGTTTTTAAGGCACAAAACGCTACGAAAAAACCGCGCCCTACTCCAGCCCCAGACGCCGCCTGACCCGCAGCTTGGACTGGATAAAGTCGGCATGTGGTACGTACAGCAGATCGGAAAGCCGGCGCAGCAGGTGCTCTTCGTATTTTTCCATCTCCGCATCGGCGTAGGCCACCTCCCACAACATCTCCACCACCTGCGCCTTCTGCGGCCTGGAAAAGTGCCTGTTGATCAGGGAGGTGAACTGGTGATAACAGGTGGCGTCGGCGATCTCCGATTCCGCCAGCTCGATCAGCTCCGCCGTTTTCTGTGCATCGATATTGAAGGTCCTGGATATTGCCCGCGCCACGGCGGCCTGCTCGTCCTCGCGGACCTCGCCGTCGGCGCGCGTCATCTCCACCAGCAGCGCCGCCGTGGCCAGGTGCAGCCGATCCTGATCCACGACTTCGTCATCGGCCGGTGGCGACAGGTGTTTTTCAAAGAATTGTTTAAAGCGTTTGATCATCGTTTACCGGGACCCTGACTTTGTTAACTTGCCGCTTACTCCGACTGCCGCCACGCCTGTGCGCTACTGCGATCGCACCGCAGTGTAACTAAAACGACAGTCCCGACTCAAATAGCATAGCCGGCATAACGGGGCCACAGCAGTGGAACGGAATACCCGCACGGTAGTCCCACGTTATGCAGCCTGCTACATTATCCCTCCACCCGGTCAGGAGCCCTTCTATTCATGCGTATGCGCCGCTTTTTCGCTTTCACCCTGTTCAGCCTTGCCGGGGCCATCGCCCTTTTCGGCACCACGGCCCACGCCGGCACCGAGGATGAGATCAATGACATTCTCGCCCAGAACGACGCCCCCTTCGGGGTGGTGTTTGAGATCGTTGAAGGCAGCGGCAAGGCGCTGCAATGGGCCATTCCCGCCGTCAATGGCTACGTCAAACGGCTGCGCGAGCGCTTTCCTGATATCGGTCTGGCCGTTGTCTCGCATGGCAACGAACAGTTTGGTCTGATGACCAGCCAGCAGAGCGAACAGGCGCAGATGCACAAGACCGTCCAGTCCCTGGTCGCCAGCGACGTGCCGGTGCACGTCTGCGGCACCCACGCCTCCTGGCGCGGCAAGGACGCCGAAGACTTCCCCGATTACGTCGACGTGGCCCCCGCCGGCCCCACCGAGATTCGCAACTATGAGGCCATGGGTTATGTGCTCGTGGTGGTTAGGAAGGATTAATGCCGTAGAGCGCAATAACCGAAGGGCATTGCGCCGCATGACTTAGCACTCAGTTCGTAGAACATTGCGCCGACTGCCTGATAATGAATGATACTGCTGAGCACCCAAAAAAAACCCGGGCCATGATCCATGGTCCGGGTTTTTGATGGGCATCTAATACCCGTTATGCGATGAGGCTACAGCGGTACGCTGTTCGCATCGGCCGGATTGCTACCGGCGGCAATCTCGTCACCATCCAGGAAGCCATCCTCGTCACGGTCCAGCGCGAGGCGGTGGCCGTTGTTGGGCGGCACGGCGGTGAAGGTCACCACCGCTGTGGGATTGTTGATGAGGAACCGGCGCAGGTCGCTCAGCTCCACCACCGAGGCCGCCGCGCGATTGCGCTTGAACTCACCGTTGCCCACATAGAGGTAACCGTGGGCATCATCACGGCGCGCCACCAGCTCACACTCACCCAGGTCGGCGCGTTGCATCAACAGGCGCAGACGCGGGATAACCGAGATCGCGTTGGCGGCGGTGATCGACACCTGCTGACCGACGATCGGGAACAGGTTGCTGTCAAACACCATCAGGTACTGCTCCAGATCGCGACGGATCTCCATGCCCTCGGGGGAGATCGGCAGGTTGGCCGGATTACCCGGATCCAGCGGCGTCACCGCGCCGGCCGGGCGTGGTAGGAAGCCGATGATGTTGTGGAAACGGAACATGGTATCCACGCTGCCGTCGTGCACAAAACCGAAGCCGCGGATCTGGTCACCCATGTGCGGGTTCTCATTGGCGTTGAACGGATCAACAGGATCAAAGGGGTTGTCGGCCAGGAAGAAGCCGGTGTTGGCCATGCCGAACATGCCCACCTTCTGATACATATTGCGCAGATGCGGCACCTTCAGGAACTGCGGCTGGAAGGCAAAGGTGTTGCTGCCATCGGTACCGAAGAAGCCCGGCTTGAGCACGCCAAATTCGGCATTGGCGGTGCGTTCCACCGTATGACAGCCGTTGCAGTGGAACACGGTATCGACCACCTTGGTGGGATCGAAGAAGAAGTCTTTACCGGCCTGCTGCGCAGGCGTCAGCGAATCATCCAGGGCCCGAATCGGATTCGGCGGATAGGTGATCTGCAGGGCAAAATCGGTGTATTCCTGCATGGCCGAGGGCGAGAGTTGTACCCCCAGGCCGTGCAGGTCGACGAAGGCGCCGTTGAACTTCTTGAAGCCCAGGTCCTCGTTGAAGGTACCGCCGTCGGGCTGCACGGTCGGCTCTTCGTTACCGCCGGTCTGGTCCCCACGCCAATGCAGGGCGCCGTGATTGGCCATGCCGCGCAGGCTCTGCGTGGTCATCGGGCCCTTCATCGGCTGGAAGCTGGGATCCAGGGGCAGACCAAAGGCCGCATGATTGATCTTCAGCGGGCCGGGATTGGGGGTCGCCGTACCATCCGGGTTGCCCAGGTCCCAGGCCAGGTTGTCAAAGTCACCAAAGATGTGACAGCCACCGCAAGAGCTATCGCCATGGCTGGAGGTCAGTGAGGCATCGTACAGATACCGACGGCCCTGGGTGATGCTGGCCGGTTCCGGATTATGCATGGCGACGTGCGCCAGCTCCGATCGGCTGGTGGTATCGATCACCGAAATCGCATTATTGAAACGCGTCAACACATACAGGCGAGCGTTGGCCTCATCCAGCACCATGCCGCTGGGGCCGCCGCCGGAGACAACCACCTGATCGTCGGTGCTGGGCTCAAAGCTGTCATCTTCCAGTTTGGCGGTGTCATAGATACCCACCTTGCTGGAACCAAAACCGGCCACGTACAGGGTCTTACCGTCGCTGCTGACCGCCATGCCGCCCGGCTGGGCCAGGCTGCGGGCATTCTCCGCATTGGGTACCGGCGCGCAACACTGCGCGTAGTCGATGTGTTTGTTGAGATGGATCGGCGTCACGTCATCGCCCAGCACCGTAATACGGCTCTCCACAAAATGGCCCTTCACGGTCGAGCCACCGGTGGTGCCCGGACCGGTGAACCGCACCTCATTGCGGGCCTCCAGGTTGCTGACGTAGACCTTGCCCGAGACGGGGTTGGTGACCATGTTGAACAGGGTGCTGCCCACCGACTGATAGAAACCGTCATCACCTGGCAGCTGCGCCGGAGGAGTGGCCAACGCGTCGATCACAAACACGTCCTTGTCCGGCAGATTGAATTTGACGTATTGATCCCAGGCCTTGCCTTCCTCATCCACCCAGTGCTCGCCATTGAAGCGCACGATCAGGCCCACCGAGGGCTGCACATTGCCCTCGACGTTCACCGCGTGCGGCTCGACGATACCGTCGCCATTGGTGTCCACCCAGACCTTCTCACCGGGCAGACCGCCCTCGGCGATCACATTGGTTTCAAAGATGGTGGTGGTCTGATTACCGGTCTTGAAACCGGCGGCGTAGACACGGCTGCCATCGGGCGACACGGTCAGGGCGCGGGGCGTATCAGTAAACAGGGTGATGATGGACAGCGGTTCACCGCCCAGCACCGTGGAGCCGCTGGCCTGCGGGGCGTCAAACACCCACACATCGGCACGACCGATACCGGGCGTGGTCAACTGCGGATCAAAGGGGGCGTTCTGGCCACGGTGGGCCGTGGTGATAAAGGCGCGGAGGCCATTTTTGCCCGCAAACACGATATCCCGGGGCTCATCGCCCACCAGCAGGGTGTTGGTGACATACATATTGGACAGGACTTCCACATTGACGATGCTGACGCTGTCGGACACATTATTGACCACCCACACCTCGCCATTGGTGCGCGCCGCCACGGCCACGGGTTCCATGCCCACCGGCACCGAACCGACATGTTCCAGCCCGCCCTCTCTCACTTTGAAGACCTCGAGCCGGTTATCCGGTGTATTCACCGCAAACAGTTTCCTACCGTTGGGCGACATCGCCAGCGGTCGCACCTGACCCGCCTCAAACAGGGTGTAGGTCTCTTCGCTGGCCTGCAACCCCCCTGCAAACAAACCCGCAGTTACCACTAATGCTGTCAGAGTGAATCGTGACACCCATGTCCACCTTTTATTAAAATCCATACTACCCCCCTACATCCTGTTGATTATTCGAACCGCACGCTTACGTAATATCTAGCAATATCTTTCGTAATTTTCCCTAGGATACCCGGAATATGGGCGCATTAAATACCCTTATATTGGATATAGGGAGCGCCGGTTATCTCACTTCAGACTAAAAGGGGCGCCTGCACCCCGGAAACCGGGGCTGTATCGCAGGAGATTGGGGGGAGAAAATTTCAGCGCAGGAAGGGGAACAATGAAACTCGCGATTGATACCAGTGAAACGCTACCAAAAAACCTAGCAAAATCATCGGATAATGGATTTTCTGCTGTTAATCACTGCCGATAGCACCAACCGAAATATGCCTGCGACGGTTTTCGGTGGGTCGCAACGCCCGTCGCGATCGGCTCGCCGGGCCGCAACCGGCTGGCAGCAGGATGGGACATCACCATAAATAGATTGCCTATTTCTGGGTCACGGCCTCGACCGCTTCCCAGGGTGTCATCTTGTGGCCGACCAGCTGCATTTCACCGCCCTCCACGGGCAATACCACGGTGATCACATGGTGCAGGCGCTTGTCGCCATCGTGCACGGTTTCGTATTCGAGGATGTAGAACTTACCGGAAAACCGGGTATCGGCCTGGCTGCGCCGCAGAATGTGGCGCTGCAACGGGCCGCGTTCCGCCAGCAGGCGCTTCATCGCATCGACCCATTCTTCCTTTGAACGCTGGGCAAAAAACTTTTCATAATACTGCGCCACGACCTGCCCATAATCCTCGGCCTTCATCGCCTCAAACAGGGCCGTGGCCCGCGCCTCGACGGCGGGATTGGTGGAAGGATTGTAGGCACGCTCACTGTCATCGCAGGCCGGCAGGCCCACCAGGATCAGCAGCAACAGACTCGGCCAAAGGAAAAGCTTTTTCATCGGATGATCACACTCGTGGCAGCTTCGAAACGCCGCCGATCTTAACACAGTCGGCCAGACCACTACTGTACGGCGCGATCCAGTCGACGATAGGCGATGGCCTCGGTGAGATGCGCGGTGCCGATGGCGTCTGCACCGGCGAGGTCGGCCACGGTGCGGGCCACCTTGAGGATGCGGTGATAGGCCCGGGCGGAGAGCCCCAGCCGGTCGATGGCCTGCTCCAGCAGCCGGCTATCGGCGTCACTGATGCGGCAGTGCTGCTGCACCTCCCGATTCTTCAGCACCGCATTGGGCTTGCCGCTGCGGGCGGTTTGATGGCCCCGCGCCCGTTCCACACGCCGGCGCACCGCAGCGGAATCTTCGCCCTGTTCACCCGGCGCGGCCCGCAATACCGCCTGCGGCACGCAGGGCACCTCCACGTGCATGTCGATACGGTCCATCAAGGGCCCCGAGACCCGGGAGCGGTAGCGCTGCACCTGCTCGCCGGTGCAATGACAGCGGCCGTTGCTGTGCCCCAGATAGCCGCAGGGACAGGGGTTCATCGCCGCCACCAGCTGAAACCGCGCCGGGAATTCGGCCTGTCGGGCGGCGCGGGAGATGATGATGCGCCCGGACTCCAGCGGCTCCCGCAATACCTCCAGCACCCGTCGATCAAACTCCGGCAGCTCATCGAGAAACAGCACCCCGTGATCGGCCAGCGAAATCTCCCCCGGACGTGGATTGCTGCCGCCGCCCACCAGGGCCACGCCGGAGGCGGTATGGTGCGGCGCGCGAAAGGGTCGCCGCTGCCACTGTTCAACACTGAAGCCGCGCTCACTGATCGAGGCCACGGCGGCGGCCTCCAGGGCCTCGTCTTCGCTCATGGCCGGCAGGATGCCGGGCAGGCGACTGGCGAGCATGGTTTTGCCGGTGCCGGGCGGCCCCACCATCAGCAGGCTGTGGCCCCCCGCGGCGGCCACCTCCAGGGCGCGTTTGGCGTGGTGCTGGCCGCGCACCTCGATGAGGTCGTCCTGCAGGTCGTGGGTCGGTGTTTGCGGCAGGTGGACGACGGGACTGAGCCGCTCCACGGCGTTGAGGTGGGCGCACACCTCGAGCAGGTGCCCGGCCGCCAGCACCTCCCCCCCCTTCACCAGACTGGCCTCCGCCGCATTGTCCCGTGGCACTACCAGGGTGCGCCCGGCGGCGCGGGTGTGGATGGCGGCGGGCAGCACCCCGCGCAGGGGGCGTAGCTCCCCACTCAGGGCCAGCTCGCCCATGAATTCGTAACGCGACAGGGTTTCGGTCGGCAGTTGCCCGGAGGCGGCGAGGATGCCCAGAGCGATGGGCAGGTCAAAACGCCCGCCCTCCTTGGGCAGATCGGCGGGGCCCAGATTGATGGTGATACGCCGCGCGGGAAAATCGAACTGCGCATTGATCAGGGCGCCGCGCACCCGGTCCTTGCTCTCCTTCACCGCCGCCTCGGGCAGGCCGACGATGGACAGGCTGGGCAGGCCATTGGAGAGATGCACCTCGACGGTCACCAGGGGGGCATCAATGCCCGCCTGGGCCCGACTGAAAACCGTTGCGAGTGACATGGCGCTCCTTGCCAGGGTATTGCGTATGAGTTGCCTATAAACAGGAAGGGGGGAATAAATCGGGGCGCTATTTCAGGCGTGCCTCCAGCTCGGTGACCCGGGCCTCCAGCGCCTCCAGTTTTTCGCGGCTACGCTGCAGCACCGCGCTCTGCACCTCGAACTCCTCGCGGGTCACCAGATCCAGCTTCCCCAGCGCACCCTGCAGGGCCGCCCGCAGGTTTTTTTCCATATCGTGCTGCAGGGTCTGAAAACCGCTGGGCAGTCTGTCCAGCACCCCCCGGGCCAGCTCATCGAGTTTTTTGGCATCCAATCTGTTTTCAAACACTTTGCTCACCCCCTCTAGACTTAATTCGTGCCACAGACATCGTTATAGACGGATCGACAGGCACACGCCCCGTTCCCCGACGCATCTTAACGAGGTTCGGGGAACATTGACCAGTGAAGTATGCACGAAGCCCGATTGCACCAAAATGGCGCACATTATTGGTGCAAAATCCGGAACGCCTCCTCATTTCAGTGCGACCGGTCCTGAAAACAGCCCTAAAATTGCTCGTAAGTGTTTGAAAAAAAATACATTCCTGTTTTTGGCACAGTGAATGCAATGGACTGATCGGAGCTATTACAGACTCAGACAGCACAACTTTTTAACGCAGGAGAATTTCACTAATGAAAAAGATAACCAACACTATCGTACTGGGCAGCGCACTGGCCGCCGCAACCCTGATCAGCGGCCCCACCCTGGCCGCCGGTCTCAGCGGCAATGTCGGCGTGATGTCCGATTATTTCTACCGGGGTATCGACCAGGGCACCAGCGCCACCGCCAATGCCGGCGTCGATTATGACTTCGGCACCGGACTGGCAGTGGGTATCTGGGGCGCCGATGTGGGCGATGGCCTGGAGGTTGACCTGTACGGCAGCTACTCGGGCGAGGTGAACAACTTCTCCTACAGCGTGGGTTTCACCAGTTACCAGTACACCGGCGAGTTCGACGAGACCTACAACGAGGTCAACCTGGGTCTGGGTACTGGCCCGGTGAGCCTGGAATACAGCATCGGCTCCTATGACTCCAGCCCGAGCCAGGACTACACCTTCCTGGCCCTGACCTTCGAGCAGGGTGGTGCCTACGCCAAGTACGGCACCTTCGGTAACGATTTCGACGGTTCCTACATCGAGGCGGGTTACGGCATGGAGGCGGGCGGCTTTGATCTGGGCGTGGCGATCATCAGTGCCGACGACGACCTGAGCACCGTTGACCAAGACAGTGATGGTTCTACAGATGCCGAGGTGTCCATGGTCTTCAGCCTGGGCAAGTCCTTCGATCTGTAATACCGACATGAATCCGATGGCCGGGGCCTGGTCCGGTCATCGCTTACCGAGCAACAACAGCACAGCAATATCGCGCCTCGCAACCGTGCCGGGCGCCAGAGCATAGGAGGGAGAGATCCCATGAAATTAGTTACAGCAATTATCAAGCCCTTCAAGCTGGACGACGTGCGCGAGGCCCTGTCAGAGATCGGGGTTCAGGGCATTACCGTCACAGAGGTGAAAGGCTTTGGGCGGCAGAAGGGCCACACCGAACTCTATCGCGGCGCAGAGTACGTGGTGGACTTTCTGCCAAAGGTCAAACTCGAGCTGGCCATCGCCGCCGATCTGCTGGATCAGGTGATTGAGTCCATCAGTAAGGCGGCCAACACCGGCAAGATTGGTGATGGCAAAATTTTCGTTGCTCCTCTGGAGCAAGTGGTTCGCATTCGTACCGGTGAAACCGGTTCGGAAGCACTTTAATACGGGGAGTACACGACAATGGAAGCAAATATTTTTCATTTACAGTACGCCATGGACACCTTTTATTTTCTGGTCTGTGGCGCCCTGGTGATGTGGATGGCAGCAGGTTTTTCCATGCTGGAGGCGGGCCTTGTTCGCTCCAAAAACACCACCGAGATTCTCACCAAAAACGTCACCCTGTTCGCCATCGCCAGTACCATGTACCTGATCTGCGGTTACCAGATCATGTACGGTGGTGGCTTCTTCCTGTCCGGCATCGCCGGTGGTGAGAGCCTGGTGGACGATGCCCTGAAGAGCATGGGTGAACGTGAAGACGGTTTCACCGGCGGTTCGGTCTATTCCGGCGCCTCTGACTTCTTCTTCCAGGTGGTGTTCGTGGCCACGGCCATGTCTATCGTCTCGGGCGCGGTGGCCGAACGCATGAAGCTGTGGGCGTTCATGTTGTTTGCGGTGGTGATGACCGGCTTCATCTACCCCATGGAAGGCCTCTGGACCTGGGGCGGCGGTTCCGTGTTCGGCCTGTTCAGCCTGGGAGATGACTTCGGCTTCTCCGACTTCGCCGGCTCCGGCATCGTGCATCTGGCCGGTGCGGCTGCCGCCCTGGCCGGTGTGCTGGTGCTGGGCGCTCGCAAAGGCAAGTACGGCAAGGACGGCTCCATCAACGCCATCCCCGGCGCCAACCTGCCGCTGGCAACCCTGGGCACCTTCATCCTGTGGATGGGCTGGTTCGGTTTCAACGGCGGTTCGGTGCTGAAGCTGGGTGATATCGCCAATGCCAACGCGGTGGCCATGGTGTTCCTGAACACCAATGCGGCGGCAGCGGGTGGTGTGATTGCCGCACTGATCGTCGCCAAGCTGATGTTCGGCAAGGCCGATCTGACCATGGTCCTCAACGGGGCGCTGGCCGGTCTGGTCGCGATCACCGCTGAACCCTCCACGCCCACACCGCTGGCGGCCACCCTGATCGGTGCTGTCGGTGGCGCGCTGGTGGTGTTCTCCATCGTCACCCTGGACAAGCTGAAGATCGACGATCCGGTCGGCGCCATCTCGGTACACGGTGTGGTGGGCATGTGGGGTCTGATGGCGGTGCCGCTGACCAATGCCGAGACCAGCTTCGTCGGCCAGTTCGTCGGCCTGACCACCATCCTGGCCTGGGTGTTCATTACCAGCTACATCGTCTGGATAGTGATCAAGATGATCATGGGCGTGCGGGTCAGCGAAGAGGACGAGTACCAGGGTGTCGACCTTGCCGAGTGCGGCATGGAGGCCTACCCCGAGTTCACCAACAAGTAATACCTTCTACACAACGTCTGTCGACACAGACAAGCCTTGGCGGGTGTTCCTCAACACGAGGACACCCGCTTTTTTTTGCCGGGCCTTCCCCCATCGATTCAGAGGCTCGCTCTCATCTCAAAATCTGCGCTAAACCCTGCATATCACTAAAGTTTCAGGCTGTGATGCCGTTCAATTTACAGGCCCAAAGCGGCGCGCTATGCTCGAGACAGCGCATTGCCCCATCCACCCACGACCGTCAATACGCCGGCCTACTATCCAGGCCAGCATCCAGACTAAAAAAGGGTTTGCATGAAAAGATTACTGCTCCTCATCGCCATCGGCCTGTTATGCACCTCCACCCTCAGCGTTGCCGGCAAGATCTATAAATGGACCGACAGCGAGGGCAACATTCACTACGGCGAGCGCCCACCCAACGGGCAGAGCCAGCAGATCCATGTCCCCAGCACCCCGCCTTCCTCGGGCGCGACGGCGGCCACCCCCAGCAGTCAGGCGGATAGCCGCAAGAACCTGCTGGAGGCCTTCGACAAGGAGCGCGCCGACAAGGCCGAGGCCACCGCCAAGGCCGACAAGGAAAAGGCCGTGCGCGACAAGAACTGTTCCAATGCCCGCAAGCGGGTCGCCAGCCTCAGCATCGGTGGTCGCATTTACGACATCACCGAGGAGGGTGAACGCCGCTATCTGGAAGAGGCCGACATCCAGGCCCGCCTGGCCGAGGCCCGCAAGGCCGTGGACCAGTGGTGCAACTAGACCGAGATTTTATATAGGCAAGGGGCCTGCGCCTCAGGCACCGAGTCCGCGGTAAAAAAATGGCGGCATGGCGAAGGCCGCGCGATGGATCTCGGCACTGTAATATTCTGTCTCGAATGACTTTGCCAGCACGGCATCCTCACGAAACCCTTCTATCATCTGCCCCTTGCGCGCCGCGGTCGCCGACCACCAGCCCGACGGATACACCGGCTGCGGAAATTGCAGCGACTTCACATCGGCAAACTCGGCCGCCCGCATCGCCGCGTGCATGTCGCGCAGGATCGCCATGTGCAACAGGGGCGACTCGCTCTGTTGCACCACCAGCCCCCCTGGCCGCAGCGCCTTCAGACAGTCGCGATAAAAGGCCTCGGAAAACAGGCCCTCGGCAGGGCCGATGGGGTCGGTGCTGTCGACAATGATGATGTCGAGGCTTTCCGCCGCGGCGTCCCTGACCCACTGAATCGCGTCATCGAACACCAGACAGGCGCGCGCATCGTGATTCGCCGCACACAGCTCCGGGAAATACTGTTCGGCCAGGCGCGTCACCTGCTCATCAATTTCCACCTGGATCGCGGACTCCACACTGTCATGCCGCAGCACCTCGCGCAGGGTGCCGCAATCACCACCACCGACGATCAGCACGTCCCGGGGGTGGGGGTGGGTAAACAGCACTGGGTGCGACATCATCTCGTGATAGAGAAAATTGTCGCGGCTGCTGAGCATCACAAAACCGTCAATCACCATCAGCTTGCCAAAGTCGGTGGTGTCGAAGATCTCGATGCGCTGATAGGGTGTCTGCACCTCGGCCAGGCGTTCGGTGATGCGCAATGAAAAGGCAGTCCCCTGCGGCGCGTAGATCTCGGTAAACCAGTTGCCGGCGATTTCACTCATTCTCTCATCCTCAATTTGTGTACAGAAAACATGCCATTAAAAACACCGCAGCACACGCCGTAGTGCAGACCACAGTACAGACCACAGTACAGACCACAGTTCAGTGGGCGCTATTATGCGGGCTCGGCCGCCATTTTTACATCGTGTCGGCGCAAGAATGTGTCATCGATTGTCCGGCTAAATCCGATATACTCCGCCCATGACATGGACTAACGAAAAGGCACGCGCGGTCTATAATTTTGCGCACTGGGGTGGTGGCTACTTTGATGTGCACGAGGGGCACCTGCACGCCCGTCCCTCACCGCAGAACACCACTGCCAGCATTGACCTGCATCACCTGGCCGATGACATCCAGCAGGCCGGGCTGGAGCTGCCGGTGCTGGTGCGTTTTCCCGACATCCTGCGCGATCGCGTCCACCAGCTCAGCCGCGCCTTTGCCGCGGCCATCGAGACGCATCATTACCAGGGCCGGTTCACTGCGGTGTATCCCATCAAGGTGAATCAGCAATACAACGTGGTCAGCGAGTTGCTGGCGGCCAGCGATGCGCAGACCCGGGTCGGGCTGGAGTGTGGCAGCAAACCGGAATTGCTGGCGGTGCTGGCGCTGTCCATCCCTGGCGGTTCGCCCGACAACACCCAGGGCACCATCATCTGCAACGGCTACAAGGACCGCGAATACATCCGCCTGGCGCTGATCGGCCAGCAGCTCGGCCACCACATCACCATCGTGCTGGAAAAGCCCGCCGAGCTGGCGCTGGTGATCGAGGAATCCGCCAGACTCGCGATCCGCCCACGTCTCGGGCTGCGCCTGCGACTCGCCTCCATCGGCAAGGGCAACTGGCAAAACACCGGCGGGGAGAAATCCAAATTCGGACTGTCGGCCGCCCAGGCCCTGCAGGTGATCGAACGCCTGCAACAGGCCGGCATGCTCGACTGCCTCGGCCTGCTGCACTGCCACATGGGCTCGCAGCTGAGCAACATCCGCGATATCCAGCAGGGCCTGCGCGAGATTGCCCGCTACTATGTCGAACTGCATCGCATGGGGGTGAAGATCCACTGCATCGATGTGGGCGGCGGACTCGGCATCGATTACGAGGGCAGCCGCTCACGCAATCTCTGTTCCATGAATTACAGCCTGCAGGAATACGCCAACAACGTGGTGCATACCCTGTGGGAGGCCTGTGACGAACACCGGCTGCCCCACCCCGATATCATCACCGAGTCCGGCCGCGCGCTCACTGCGCACCATGCGCTGCTGATTACCGATGTCATCGATGTGGAAAAGATTGGCGCCCGCATCACCAGCGAGCCCGACGTGGATGCCCCGGTGGTGCTGCATGATCTCTGGAACGGGCTGTGCGCCAGGAGCGACCCCCGTACCGCCATCGAGACCTACCACACCGCCGCGCACTGGCTGGCCGAGGCGCACTCCATGTACGTGCACGGGGTGCTCAGCATGCCGCAGAAGGCACAGGCGGAGGAGCTCTATTTCGCGATATGCCGGCAGGTGCAGCAACAGCTGGACCCGGCCCAGCGCGCCCACCGGGCGATTCTCGACGAGCTCAGCGAAAAACTGGCGGACAAGGTGTTCTGCAATTTCTCGCTGTTCCAGTCACTGCCCGATGTCTGGGCCATCGACCAGATCTTCCCCATCGTGCCACTCAGTCGGCTGGACGAAGAGCCCACCCGGCGGGCCACCCTGCAGGATATCACCTGTGACTCTGACGGCCGGATCGACCACTATGTCGACGGCGAGGGCATCGATTCCAGCCTGCTGCTGCATGACATCAGCGCCGGTGAAAACTATCGGCTGGGCTTCTTTCTCATCGGCGCCTATCAGGAAATTCTCGGCGACATGCACAACCTGTTCGGCGACACCAATGCCGTGGATGTGCGCCTGGACGCCGAGGGCCAGCCCCGGCTGGAGCACTTCCACCATGGCGACACGGTGGATAGCGTGCTGCGCGTCGTACACTTTGACGCCCAGCTGATGCTCGGTGCCTATCGGCAGCAACTCCAGCAGGGTGCGCTCAGCGCCGGCCAGCGCGACCAATACCTGGCCGAACTGACCGCGGGGCTCAGTGGCTACACCTATTTCAAGAACAGTGCGTGAGCGCAGCAGCCTGCTCGCGCAGGGCGACTCTGCTACACTGGCCCCAACCCGTGGTAGCGGCTGGGGTAGCGGCTGGGATAGCGACCAGCATGCCCGCACCTCAACCTGCATCGGAAACCTACACCCAACAAACCACCTTACGCCAGGAGCCGTCACTATGTTTGCCGCACGCCGTCTTGCCCTGATCGCCGGGACCATCCGCCGAAAACGCCACCTCGCCACCGGCCTGCTCTGGGGCCTGCTCATCGGCCTGCCACTGTCAGGCATGGCGGAAACGGCCGCGCCCGAGGCCACCGACACCGCGCCGGCGGTCATCGCCGACACGCCTCAGGTAGAGAGCAATGCTGAGCCGGTGGAAGGCAGCGTCGCCCGCGCCCTGTTCACCTCGGCCATCGTCAACCGCGAGCCGGTGGACAACCTGAGCACGGTTGCAAACGACATTCAACGCCTGTTTTTCTTTTCGGATTTACGGGGTCTGGCCGGTGAGATCGTCACCCACCGCTGGGAATACGAGGATCGGGTGATGGCAGAGGTGACCTTCAAGGTCGGCGAGGGGGCTCGCTGGCGGGTCTATTCCAGCAAAAATCTGTTGCCCGAATGGACGGGCCAGTGGACGGTGGTGGTGAGTAACGCCAGTGGTCAGCCGCTGGCGACCAGCCGCTTTGACTATACGGCGAAAACAACGGACGGGACGGCGACAACGGTTTCACCCTGATTGCCTGACACACCTGAACCCTCAGCGACAGCGCCGAAGGGCCTGTCTGCCTTACGGCAACCTCACCACAGTCTTTTATTCGACCGCCGGCTCCGCAGGGTTGGCCAGCGTCTCGGTGGGTGCTGCGATGGATGATTCTGTGGGCGTGCTCGCCTCCGCCGGCGTCGCCACCGATTCCGTGGGTTCGATAACAATGGTTTCAACAATGGTTTCAACCACAGTATCAACAACGGCCTCGTCCACCGTCGCTGCATTGCCCGCCGATTCCGGCAGGGTTGCTGGGACGGCCTCATCAATGATGGGCAGACCGTCAACCGACTCCACCACGTCCTGCTGCTGATCGGACCCTGCATCCTCAACCGGACCGGCCGGTTCCGACAGCGCCCTCATCACGTCCTCTACGGTCTCCAGCGGGGCGACATCCTGCCCAGTGGTCTCCGTGGTTTCCGTGATTGCTGTGGCTGCCATTTCCGGCGTGACCGGTCCCGGCGCGGTGACCACCGGGACGGTCTCCGGCGGGGGTGATGCCGGGGGTGATGCGAATGGGGCCTGCGCATCGGCCCTAACCGCCTGTTGCGCCTGCTCACGCCTTTCCTTGTCTGCGGTCTCCGCCTTTGCGCTGGCCTTCATCGACTCCAGGCGCTCACGCAGGCGTTGCATCGCCGCCTCATCCACCGGCTTGGCGGCCTTGTCAGCGACCGGGGCCTCATCCTCTTTACTCCCCATGTTGCCGATAGTCTGATTCACCTTATCCTTGATCGAGGTGAGCGCCTGCGTCCCCTGGCCAACGGCCTGTTTCAGCTGGGACGCGGCCTGATCACCGGACAGGTAATACCAACCGCCCCCCGAAACCACGGCCAGAAACAGCACTGCCCCGATCATCATCTTCATGCCGAAGGCGCGCTTGCGGCGTCGCTGGGGCACATCCAGTTGCGGGCGGATATTGCGATTGATTTCCTGTGTCTCAAACAGGGAGGGTTTTGCCGCGGCGCCCTTTTCGGCTGCTTCGGTCGACTGCCTGCCCGTCGGCTTGTCCGCCTTTTTCGGCGTCTCCGGCTGTACGCCGACAGAGTCCGCAGGAGAACCCACAGCCTCGACATCCGGGTCAGTGCGATAGCCCAGGGTGGCCTCCCAGATAAAGTCGTCCGATACCCACTGACGTTTTTGTTCCTGTCTCTCGACCTTCATAACCTCGGTGGGATCGATCAGGTTTTCGCGGTCTCTTGCCCGCTGTTCAATCTGTGCCTCGTTGACAATAATGGCATCGTCCGCCGCATGCACCTCGGCAGCGGACGTCTCCAGATCCAGAAACTCATCGAGATTTTCCTCGCTCCTGCCGATCGCGCGCAGTGCCGCCGCACGCGCCTCGCGGGTGCGCTGCGCCTTATCCTCATCGGCCTTGTTGCTGACCTGGCTGGCGGCCACCTTACGGGCCTTGGCCTGTGCCGCCTGCTTCACCTTGTTCTTATCCACCTCACGACGCGAGGCCGCGATGGAACGCTTCACTTCGAGCTCGGCCTTCAGGCGCGAGGCATCTGCCTGGGCCTGCAGACGCTTGATCTCTTCCTCCGCCTCGCGGCGCATGATCGCGGCGATCTCCTGCGCGCGCTCGGCCTCTTCATTGGCCAGACGCACCGCCTCTTCCGCCTGTTGCTTGCGCCGGGCCGTGACCTCTGCCGCCAGCTGCTCCCGCCGCTCAAGCTCTTCGGCCTCACGCCTCTGCGCCGCCGCCTGCTGCTGCTCCGCCTCACGGCGTTGACGCTCGGCCTCCAGTGCCGCCTGATCCCGGTCGGACTCTTCCGCCTCCAGGCGTTGTGCGGCGGCAAACAGTCTCGCCTGTTTTTCCACCTGCGCCCGCGCGGCCGCCGCCTCGGCCCGCAGCTGCGCCATCTCGTCTTCCATCTGCTGACGGGCCGCCTCGGCCTCTCGCGCCCGCTGTGCCTCGGCCGCGGCACGGGCCTCGGCCTCTTCCGCCGCAAGCTGGCGACGGGCGATCTCATTCTCCGCCCGTTGCCGGGCCTCATCCGCCAGCTCCGCCCGGGCGGTCTCCTCCTCGGCGCGACGGGCGATCTCTTCGAGCTGTTCCTGTTGCAGCGCCAATTCCTGGCCACGCAGGCGCGCCGCCTCACGTTCCGCCTCGGAACGCGCCGCATCGGCGGCCAGCCGGGCCTGCTCCTGGGTCTCCAGCCGGGCCTGTTCCACCTCGGCCTGTAGGCGCTCGAGTTCATTGACCGCCTGCAGACGCGCCTGTTCGGCGGCGGTCGCCCGTGCAGACTCGCGCTCCGCGTCGGTGCGCGCCGCATCGGCCACCCGTTGCGCCTGCTCCTCCAGCTGCATGCGGGCCACTTCGGCATCGACCTTCAGGCGCTGAATCTCTGCCTCCGCCTGTCGGCGGGCATCCTCGGCCGCCCTGGCGCGCAGGGTTCCCTCTTCGGCGAGCCGGGCCATCTCCTCCCGCTCGGCCTGAAAACGGCTCATCTCTTCCGCACGTTGCGCGGCGATTTCACGCTCGACCTCGCTACGCGCGGCATCCGCGGCCAGACGGGCCTGTTGCTCGGCCTGCAGACGGGCGTCTTCGGCCTGCTGTTTAAGTTTCTCTACCTCGTTCTCTGCGGCATGCGCCCGCGCCGCCGCGACCTCCGCCTGGCTCAGTGCCTCTTCAATCTCTTCCTGCTTTTCCGCCAGGTATTCCGCACGCTGCCGGGCCGCGTCACGCTCCGCCTCGGAGCGCGCCTGATCGGCCGCCAGACGCGCCTGTTCTTCCATCTCGCGCTGTGTCTCTTCCGCCTTCTGGCGCATGCGCTCGGCTTCATCCTCCGCCTGCTGCCGGGCCGCCTCCGCCTGCTGGGCACGCATCGCCTCGATCTCGGCCTTCTGCAGGGCGCCCTCTACCTCCTGGTGATGACGGCGCACCTCCTCGGCCTGCTTTTCCGACAGTTGACGCTCGGCCTCGCTGCGGGCCTGATCGGCGGCCAGCTTTGCCTGTTTTTCCACGCGCTGACGGGCCATCTCCGCCTCCGCCTTGAGGCGAATGATCTCGCCCTCGGCGTCCTGCTTGGCCTTCTCCGCCGCCTGCCTTGCCTGCTCTTCCATCTCCCGGCGGGCCTGGGCGGTTTCCTGCTTGATGCGTTCGATCTCTTTCTCAGCGGCCGCGCGGGCCGCCTCGGCATGTTCTGCCCGGGCAACTTCGGCCTGTACCCGCTGTACGGCGGCCTCTCTTTCGACCTGCTGCACCGCCAGCTCATCGGCCCGCTTCTGGGCCGCGGCACGTTCGGCCTCGGAGCGCGCCTGGTCCGCCGCGCGACGGGCCTCGGCCTCCACCTGCTGCCGGGCGACATCCGCCTCGGCCCTCAGGCGCGCAACCTCTTCCTGCGCCTGTTTGC
This sequence comes from Gammaproteobacteria bacterium, assembly GCA_032250735.1. NCBI lineage: Bacteria > Pseudomonadati > Pseudomonadota > Gammaproteobacteria > Gammaproteobacteria bacterium. The sequence continues at coordinate 152,631 of JAVVEP010000001.1, read as the reverse complement.
GCGCATTTTCCGCCACCTGTGTGCGTTGCATCTCCTGCTGCACACGTTGCTTGGCCTTGCTCATCAAGGCCTCAACCCGGCCATCGCTCTCGGCGCTGTTGTCGGCCGCTTCACCGCGCAGATTGACGACCTTGTTGTCCGCCGTTTCGGGCGCGCTGTGCGCCGGCAGGGTCTTCAGGGTGGGCACCTCCACTGCGGGCGCCGTGGTTGCCTTGGTTGTTGTCGTAGTTGTTTTAGCTGTCGTAGACGCCTTGCCTTCCGGTGCCGTCTTTTGCAGGCTCGCGGCGGGCACGGCAGCCAGCCCCTTTTCCAGCACATAGGCATCAAGGCCCTGCTGATTCAGCAGGAATACGGCGGCGGCGGCACGATCACCTTTATTACTGAAGACGACGTATTTGTGGAGTTTATTCAGCTTGCGGATACCGAGGCGCAGCTCCGCCAGGGGGACATTTCTGGCATCCGGCAGGCTGCCACGGGAAAACTCATCCAGCTTGCGCACGTCCAGCCATTCCAGGTCCGGGTTACGCATCGCCTGCGCCGCATCAAAGGACACATACTGCAAAATGGGCTCCACCAGCAGGCTGATGAAATCGGCCTTTGACAGGCGCATCAGGGTGCCGTCCTCCATCATGGTGACCGAGGCATTGCGCTTGCTGTTGCCGATCAGCGCCTCTTCACCAAAGCCGGTGCCGGCCGTGAGTATGGCCAGTTTCATCAGCGGGGCGCCGGGGGCCACCCGCCGGGCCACCTTGGCCGATCCCTTGGCAATGATGTAATAGTTATCGTCGATATCATCCTGATGGATGATGACGTCGTCCGCGCGTACCGCGATCTCCTCCATACGCATCAGCATGCTCTGGATATTCTCGGCGCGCAGCTTGAGGAAAACCCGGGATTGCAGGAAGCGGCTCATCCAATCCGTCTCTTCCTCTTCATGCACCTCGATATTGGAGACTTCGTAGGTCTGCTTGCTGCCCCAGCCCAGCAGCATCTCCAGCAGGCTGGTATCGATGTTCAGCAGTGAGACGGCGCTTTTGGCGACTGCGGTATAGAGGTGAGGTTTTTGGGGGTCGAGCGGCTGGCGGGCCTCTTTGCTGTCGGCCTTTAATTGACGGCTGCGCCCGGTGGCATCGGTGAGTTCCAGCGTACCGGCGACCAGGTACAGGGTGCGGTGATCGCGTTCGCCGATAGTGAATATGGTCGCCCCGGCCACCACCTGTTCCACCTGCGATTTGCCGCTCAATTCCGCCAGCATATCGGGCGGAAGATCGCACAGCGGCGACAGGGTTCTCAGCAGCTTATGGTCCAAGTGTTGTTTTGCGGCGCTCATGTCCTATTCCGGCAAACTGAAGAGACGACTGACTATAATGCTTTTACTGCGAGATATAGCGGCAAGGGCAACAAAAGGTTTACAACAGAAAGCCGTGAAATGCAGTGTAAAACCGGGCAACTCGCCGTACCGTGATGGCTGTCACAGAGTGTCAGAAGCTGACCCTGAGCGTCATTTCACCACCGCCGGGCGGCGGTCATTTAACCTTTAGGACGATAGGGTCAATAGACTGGGCACGCAAGCGATTCCGCACCGTGTCCATTTTGCGAGCACTCTGGAAGGGGCCAACCCGCACCCGGTGCCAGGTTTGGGTGTCATTTATGGTCACACGCTGGATGTGCGACTCGATATTGCTCAGCGCCAGTTGGGCGCGCAGACGATCGGCATCGGCAAAATTCCTGAACGAGCCGACCTGTAGGTAATAGGTGATGGACTCCGTCGGCTCCCGTTCGCGTTCGGTCTCCAGGGTCTGCGGCGGAATGAAAACCTCCATCTCCGGCAGCAGGTTATAGAAATCAAACCGCGGCTTGTTGCTCTCGGGCGCGGCGTCTTCAGCGGCGGACGGCTTTGCAGAGGACGCCACCGGCTTGCCCGCCGCCCGTCCCTTCTCCACCACCGGCGCGGGCTTGCGGCTCGCATCGCCGCTCGGCGACTGATCTTTCAGGTAGACCAGCAGGGCGATAAACAGGCCGATCGCCAGGCCGGCCAGCATCCACAGCCAGCCGGGGGCGGCCGCCCTGGGTGCCTTGTTTTTGGGTCGGGGGGTGTTCTTGTAATCCTTGGCCATGGCTTCGGGCAGGCCCTACATGCTGTCGGGCGCGGATACCGCCAACAGGCCCAGGCCGTTGGCGATCACCTGCCGCGTGGCCTTGATCAGGCACAGGCGCGCATCGCGCAGCGCCACATCCTCCACCAGAAACTGATGGGCGTTGTAATAGGTGTGAAATTCATTGGCCAGCTCGCGCAAAAAATGCGCCAGCTGATGGGGCTCATGATTCAGTGCCGCGGCCTCCACCACTTCGGGATAACGGGCCAGCCCGGTGAGCAGCGCCTGTTCATGCGATTCCGTCAGCACGGCCAGGTTGGCGAGGCCGTTATCGCTATTATGCGTTAGACCTTTTTCTTCCATCTGCCGCAGCACACTGCATACCCGGGCATGGGCGTATTGAATGTAGTACACCGGATTATCGCTGCTCTGCGACTTGGCCAGATCCAGATCGAAATCCATGTGCTGCTCGCACTTGCGCATCACGTAAAAGAAACGCGCCGCATCATTGCCCACCTCTTCACGCAGCTCGCGCAGGGTGACGAATTCGCCGGAACGGGTCGACATCTGCGCCTTCTGCCCGCCGCGATACAGGATCGCAAACTGCACCAGCAACACGTCCAGCCGGTCGGCATCATCGCCCAGCGCGGTGAGCGCCGCCTTGACCCGTGGCACGTAGCCGTGATGGTCCGCGCCCCACACATCGATCACCCGATCAAAGCCGCGCTCCAGTTTTTGCATGTGGTAGGCGATGTCGGATGCAAAATACGTCGTCTGCCCGTTATCGCGCACCACCACACGGTCCTTCTCGTCACCGAAATCGGTAGACCGGAACCACCAGGCGCCGCCCTGCTCATACAGATGGCCCGCCTCTTTGAGCCGCTCGATGGCCCGACCCACCGCACCGCTTTCGGTCAGCGAGCGCTCCGAAAACCACTCCTCGTAGACCACGCCGAAGCCTTCCAGGTCACGGCGGATATCATCCAGAATACTGTTCAGCCCCGCATCAAACACCACACGATAGGCCGCATCACCCAGCAGTTCGCGGGCACGATGGATCAGCGCATCGATATAGCGCTCCTTGTCGCCGCCCTCGGTCTCATCGGCGGGCAGATTGCTCAACACGATCGCGGCGGCATGACAATAGGCATCACCGTGCTCGCGGCGCAGGGTGGCGGCGATATCCCACACGTAATCGCCCTTGTAGGCGTTGACGGGAAACGGCAGCTCGTCATGGGTGTTTTCGCCGCACAGATCGAGATAACGCAGCCATACCGAGGCGGCCAGAATATCCATCTGTCGCCCGGCGTCGTTGACGTAATACTCGCGATGCACCCTGAAACCCACCGCCGCCAGCAGGTCCGCCACCGCCGCGCCATAGGCCGCACCGCGACCATGGCCCACATGCAGCGGGCCGGTGGGGTTGGCCGACACAAATTCCACCTGCACGGAGCGATCATTGCCGATGGTCGACCGCCCGTAGGCCTCGCCCGCCTCCAGCACCGCCGCCACCACCGCGTAGGCGGCGGCCTCGGTCAGGCGAAAATTGATAAAGCCCGGCCCGGCGATCTCGACCCTGGCCACCTGCGGCGACGCCGGCAGGGCCGCGACCAGTTGCTCCGCCAGATCGCGCGGCTTACAGCCCGCCGCCTTCGCCAGCGACAGGGCGATATTGCAGGCATAGTCGCCGTGGCTAGGGTCGCGGGTACGGTCGATCTGGATCGTGGGGGCCAGGTCCGCAGGCAACACACCCTGGGTTTGCAGGGCATCGATGGCGGTCTGGATCAGGAGGGCAAGCTGTTGTTTCATAGTGTCTGTCGTCGCGGAAAAGCGGGCTATTATCCCTTGAGGGGCTGGCTCAGCACAAGGGAGGCAGTCCGGCCAGGAAATCTGCGCGGACGTCAGGAAGGCGGCGATGGCAAAGGCCGGTGCGGGCCGTAAGACAGAGACAAAAAGCAGAGATAAAAAGACAGGGGCGAAAAGGCCGCCCGGGACTTCAGGTTTCGTCCGTCGCCTGACAGCCTTCATCCCTTGAGGCCATAGCAATGCTCCACGCAATGCCCTCGTTCAAGAGATTAAAATTGCCCAACGGAAAGGTTTCCGGCACCACAAAATTCCCGTACTTTGTATAATCGCGTGATTGCCTGCCGTAGACCACATTGCAATAGCTGGCGAGCAGCGGCACGGCCGGAACAACATCGCGCATGATGAATGGGTCAGCAGAATAGCTGTTGATTTTGTTTGAGATAAAGCCAAAGCGGTTTTCCATCCTACTGTTCAACATCTCAATAATCTCGGGCGCACAGTCTCGTGTTACGGTTACGCCCTCGTTGAAAGTTGCAATCACGTAGCAATCACGTAGCAATCAAAAAATTCGTAGAAACCCAGTGTCGTTTCAAGGGTATCGTTCATCGGGAAGCCTAAATTATCGGGTAGTGGTCGTGGCGATATTCTGAAGACCGCGAGGAAATAAATCCACTACTGCTTCACGAACATCAGGCAGATTCTAATGGGACAATAGAGAGGGGATAGAGATGGCGCTGCTGGCGCGATAAATCGAACCTGGCCTTTTGGTCGCGCCATCTTTGACTTTGATGCGAGGATTAATGGCATCGCCTTCTCCAATCAGCCCGCCATCGCAACGCAGGGCATAGGCGTTCTGAGCGGTGAGCAGCGCCATACAAAAGACGGCCAATGAAATATAACCACGACACTGAAACATCAGACTCACTCCTAAGCTTTTTATCCTGGCCTCATTATTCGGCCGCTGACGCCATCCGCACCGGGCCGAATGGCCCAGGCGCCCGTTGCTAGATTACAGTTGAGCTACCTCGCGACCAGATCATCACGATGCGGGCGCATGGTCTCGATTCATGACTTCATTCCCACTGCTGCTGCACAGTCGATAGTTATGTTTTTCAGTTCCCGCGCCATATAAATTCCACTCGAATACCACTAGGTTCATAGCACATCATGTGTTTTGCAGGCCCGTCTCGCAATAATTCCGGCGCGAATTCAATATTTACATTGTTATTGAGCATCTTTTTATAGACGTTGTTTAAATCATTTTCGCTGTTTACGTTGAATGCAATGTGGTGCAAGCTGATATTTTTATTCTTGTTAAACTCGCTCGATGGATTTTCTTTTATTGCCCACAGAGTAACCATGATTTTTCCGTCGCTTACGAAAATTGCAGGATATTCACTGTTTCGTCGCACTTCTTCCCAGCCTAGCAACGCTGTAAAAAATAATGCGCTTTCTTCCAGCCTGGATACCGTGAAACCAATGTGATGAGCGCCTTGTGTTATTGGTGTTGTCATATAATTCCTTTTTAAACACGACAGTTAATATCCCCAACCTGTTGTACGATCCGCTGCCTGGGGATGGGAGTTTATAGTTAATCCATTGTCGAGCTTTTAAGCTTCCACTCAATCTGTCAGCTAATCAATTGCTTATCAACCGCTACATTTTTGATGCGCGTGGCGTATACGATATTTAGGTGAATATTGATTCGGGCAGGCGGGGTTTATAACGTTAGAGCTCGCAACATGACGCCGGGCCTAACTCAAAACATCTCCTGTGGATCCACATCAATCGACCACCGCACCTTGCGACCCAACTTCGACGTCTCCAGCTGCAACAGCCAGGGGCTGAGCAGGCGATGCAAGTCCGAGCGATTACGGGCCTGCAATAAAAGCTGGGCGCGGATGCGCCCGGCACGACGCTCCATAGGGGCGGGCACCGGCCCCATTAAAATCACACCCGGCACGGCCACAGCTTCTGCCAGTTCACGGGCGTGCTGCAAAAATTGAATCGGCAGCTGGCCATCCACCGCCTCGGCGCGCAACAGCGCCATGAACGAAAAGGGTGGCAACTGGGCCTGGCGCCGCTCTTCCAGGGCGGCGCGGGCAAAGGCGGCGTAGCCTTCGTGGAGCAGGGTTTGCAGCAGCGGGTGGTCCGGGTGGTGGGTCTGGATCAGCACCTGACCGGGCCGCTCGGCCCGCCCTGCGCGCCCGGCCACCTGCACGATCAGCTGGGCCATGCGCTCGGTGGCGCGGAAGTCGGCGCTGAACAGGCCCTGGTCGATATCGACGATGCCCACCAGGGTGACGTCGGGAAAGTGGTGGCCCTTGGCGAGCATCTGAGTGCCCACCAGAATCCGCTTGCTGCCGTCATGCACGCTGTCCAGCAGGCCCTGCATGGCGCCCTTGCGGCGCGTGGTGTCACGATCAATGCGGGCGATGCCTACCTCGGGAAACTGCTGTTGCAGGGCGGTTTCCAGACGTTCGGTGCCGGCGCCTACCGGCCGCAGCTCGGTGCTCTGGCAGTCGGGGCAACTGGGGTCGGCCGGTCGCTCACTGCCGCAGTGGTGGCAGCGCAGGCGATGATTCCCATTAAAAAGCGTCATGTGCGCATCGCAGCGGCGGCACTTTGCGACCCAGCCGCAATCGTGGCAGAGCATGGTCGGGGCATAGCCGCGCCGATTGAGAAACACCAGCGCCTGGCCACCGGCTTCAAGGTGGCGCCGAATGGCATTGATCAGCGCGGTGGACAGGCCATCAAACATCGGCTGTTTGCGCACATCAAGCACCGCGATGCCGGGATGACTGGCAGCACCGGCCCGCTCCGGCAGAACTAACTGTGAATAGCGGCCCTGCTGGGCATTGTACAGACTCTCCAGCGAGGGGGTGGCGGTACCCAGCACCACCGGCACACCCAGCGCCTTGGCGCGCTTTACGGCCACGTCGCGCGCGGAATAGCGGAAGCCTTCCTGCTGCTTGAAAGAGATGTCGTGCTCCTCGTCGAGGATCATCAGGCCGAGCCGTGGCAGCGGGGTGAACACCGCCGAGCGCGTACCGATAACCACCGGCGCGATCCCCTCGCGGGCCGATTGCCAGGCGCACAGGCGTTCGCGGTCGGACAGCCCCGAGTGCAGTACCGCGATGGGCACGGCGAAGCGCTGGCGAAACCGCGCCAGCAGCTGGGGAGTGAGGCCGATCTCCGGCACCAGCACCAGCACCTGCTCGCCACGGGCCAGGACCCGATCGATCAGCGCCAGATACACCTCGGTCTTACCGCTGCCGGTGACGCCATCCAGCAGCGCGACGCCGAACGTGCCCAGCTGCGCGGCCACCGCCTCAACCGCCTGCGCCTGCGCCGCGTGCAGCACAAACTGCCCGCCGCGCTGGACCTCGGACACCGACACGGGGGCGGGCAGACAGGGGCGTTCGGATACCGCCACCCAGCCCTTTTCCACCAGGACGCGCAGGGTCGCACGCCAATTGCTCTGTAGTGCATTGATGTCGCCGGCCACACGCCCGGCCTCGCCCGCGGCGGCCACTATCTGCAACAGGGCCGCCTGGCGGGGGGCGCGGCCCAGGCCCTGGCTATCCTGCTCCCGCCCCGCCGCCGTGATCTTCCAGGCCGGCTCCCCCTTGAGGGCCACGGCCAGCGCGCCGGCGTCGCCCTGGCGCAACAGCGCGGGCAGGGCATTGCTCACCACCTCGCCGATGGGGTGCTGATAATACGCACTGGCCCAGCCCAGCAACGCCAGCAGCTCGGCGGAAAACAGCGGCGCCGCATCCAGCACCTCCAGCACCGGCTTGAGGCGGTGCGCGGGCACGGTGGTGGTGTCGCGCGCCTCCAGCACCAGGGCGACGACCGTGGTGCGGCCGAACGACACGCGCACGCGCATGCCGGGTCGGATAGCGGCCGGATCGGTACCCGCCGGTGGCAGGTAATCAAAACCACGACGCAGGGGAGACGGCACCGCAAGGTGCAGGAAGGTGTGTGAGGCGGACATCCGGCCTACTTTAGCAGACCGGCCCACGCCGCCATAGCCGGCCCCGCCGGGCTCGACTGATGGGGATTTGCGCAGTCAGTGATCAGCCATTTGATCACCGGGATTCACCGCATTTATCAGCAGATAGCGCTAAGTCCCTGTCCCGAAAATGCTTTCCCGGTTATCCACAAAACCTGTGGATAACTTTGTGGACAAGATCGGTAAAAACGGGATCCGCGCTACAATACCCACTCCGATTTCAGATTGGTCAATTTTTGACCACGCATTATAATAACTATAAAACAATGAGTTACAGTCTTTCAATGACTTAGCTGCGCGTTTTTTGGCGGCAATCCCTTATACCGTCAGGGGCAATAAAGTCTTGTGAATAAAGCCGAAAATTGCTTGACTATTTTAAACCTAAGCGCCGCAAGGCCCGGCAGGTCAGGCACCACTTTTTTCGGCCTTTTCCGCCATTGCGGCCAACCCTGGCGGCCGCGTCCTGGCTTTCTGGTGTCCACCCATCCCACCCCCGCCGCCTGTTTTGGCCACTGCTTCCGGTACCCATTCCGACACCCCGGTCCGGCAACCCATCTCCAGGCAAAAGGGGGTAAAATGTCCGCCGCATGAATCGCCACAAACGCCATGAAATCTTTTGCCGATTACGGGAACACAATCCGGCACCCACCACGGAACTGCACTACCGCTCCCCCTTCGAGCTGCTGGTGGCGGTGGTGCTGTCGGCCCAGGCCACCGACAAGGGGGTCAACAAGGCGACCGATAAGCTGTTTACGGTGGCCAATACCCCCGAGGCGATACTCGCGCTCGGCGAGGATGGGCTGAAAAAATACATCCAGACCATCGGCCTGTTTAACAGCAAGGCCCGGCACATTATTCAGGCCTGCCGCCTGCTGGTGGAAAAGCACAACGGTACCGTGCCCGATGATCGCGCGGCACTGGAGGCCCTGCCCGGCGTCGGCCGCAAGACCGCCAATGTCATTCTCAATACGGCCTTTGGCCACCCCACCATCGCGGTGGACACGCACATCTTCCGAGTGGCCAATCGCACCGGCATCGCGCCGGGAAAGACGGTGCTGGAGGTGGAAAAAAAGCTGCTGAAGTTTGTCCCGCAGGAGTTCCTGCATGACGCGCACCACTGGCTGATCCTGCTGGGGCGCTACACCTGCGTGGCCCGCAAACCGCGCTGTGGTTCCTGCATCATCGAAGACCTGTGTGAATATCGGCACAAGGTCTACGACTAATATTACTACGCACCAAGAGGCCCGCGTGTTCGGACAAGACAGAAACCAGTTACGACAGATGTATCTTGACGCCTGGCAAAAACACCAGACCGGCGCCCTGCTGCAACCGCTGGAATCGATGATCGCCGGGATCATCGCCCTGCACCCCGAATACCACGCCCTGCTGGAAAAGGATGCGCAGGCTCTGGAGCGTGATTTTTCGCCGGAGTCAGGGGAGTCCAATCCCTTCATGCACATGGGCATGCACATCGCGATCCGCGAGCAGCTCGGCACCGACCGCCCGGCGGGCATCGCCACCGCCTACAAAAAATTGCTGTTGCGTTCGCAGGACCCGCACCAGGTCGAGCATCAGATGATGGAGTGTCTGGGACACGCCCTGTGGGAGGCGCAGCGCAATAACTCCGCGCCCGATGAGGGTGCCTATCTGTTGTGCGTGCAGCGACTGGCCGGCCGCTGAATCCAGTTAGCGGCCTGGGTTAAGTGACTTGGGTTAAACAACTTGGGTTAAACAACTTGGGTTAAACAACCTGGTCTGGCTATCGGGCCTGCGAAGGGCACAGCTTTTGACACAACAGATAATCGACAGAGAGTTTGCCCGGCCCCTGCAACAGCGGCACCAGCAGCATAATCCCCCACACCTGATGATCGCGTATGCCGGCGGCATTCAGATCCGGGTAGGACAGTACCGCGACGATGTTAAACACAAACAGCGCGATGGCGCCGAAACGCCCGGCCAGGCCGAGGGCCAATAATATCGGCAGACCCAGTTCCGCGGCGGTGCCCAGATAGGCGGCCATTTCCGGCGACAATAGCGGCACGGCATATTCATATTCGAAAAGATAGAGCGTGGAGTCCCAGGAACTTATCTTGGTCAGGCCGGACCTGAAGAATACCCAGGCCACCCACAGACGAATGCCGAGGATGCTCAGGGGCGAAAGCCAGTCCAGTTTTTCATACAGCGGAATGACCCACGAGAGTATTTTTTTCACCAGCGGGTTTTCCATCAACCCATCCCTACTCGATACCGACATCGCCTTACCCTCTTGTCTTTTGTTGGCCTACTTGTTGACCTACTTGTTGGCCTATGCACAGGAAAATCCACTCAACAGGCGCCGACCCATCAAGCCCTTGAGGATCGCGCCCACATCACACTCCGGGTCAACGGCGAGTGCTGCGGCGCAGGCATCGGTGAACCGGCGCCCTTCCGAGAGACACTGCAAGAGTGCGAAAACCGCCTTATTCAAGGGCTCAAACACCACGTCGGGGCCCAGGCGCCGGACCACCAACTGCACGCCACCCTGATCGAGGCGGACCTCCACCGGCTCGCTGCCGGGCTGGTTGGCCTGCCAGATGTCTAACACCGGATAGTCTGACGATACAAGACAGCAGTCGCTGGCCAGTTGAAAGCGCAGTCGTTCGCTGGCATCCGTATCCAGCAGGGACAGTTGCTGGAGATTGAGCACACCGTCCTCCGACGCATGAAAAACCCGATGATAGCCCCACTCCAGCCGCGCCACATCACCCAGATAGGCCCAGTCCTGCAGTCCGGGAAAGGCCTGCAGAAATTCGCCGAAGGCAGCGCCGAACTCGTGGACATTGCCGCTACGGGGCGGATGCCGGGGCAGGTACTGGCGCGCGACGTGCTGGAAACATTCATCGCCCACCAGCCGATGGATCACGGGATAGGTGGCCGACAGGGCCTCCCGCAGACCGATAAAGATATTATTGTGGTACAACTGAAAACGCTGCGCCTCAGTAAAGCGGGCCATACCGGCCTGCCTGAGGCGCGACAGTTCCGGGGCAAGCGGCTGGCCATCAAACACCTGCGCCACAAAGGCGCGCTGCTGTTCACGCAGGGACACTGTCGCCTGCTCAGGCCGTTCGCTCATAGCGGCCCTCCCGCCATCGCGTCGGCGCGCGCCGCCTCGGCCAGCAACACCTCCAGCGATGGCAAATTGCTGTCCCATTCGATCAGCGCGGGCACCTCACCGAGCTGCCTAACGGTGGCCTGGTATAAATCCCATACCGCAGCACACACCGGCTGATCATGGGTATCGATGCGCAACACCCCTTCGTCAAAGGTCCTGGTGGTATGGCCGGCCAGATGTATCTCCGCCACCAGCTCGGCCGGAACCGAGCGCACAAACAGCAGAGGATCAAAACCGTGATTCATGGCATTCACGTAGATGTTATTGACATCCAACAGTATCTTGCACCCCGCGCGCTGCGCCAGGGCGACGACAAACTCCCACTCCGGAATCGTCGAGGTCGCAAACTCCAGATACGAGGAGGCATTCTCGATCAGGATCTGCCGACCGAGAAACTCCTGGGTTTCGCTGACCCGCTCCACCATGTGGTCCAGCGATGCCTGGGTATAGGGCAGAGGCAGCAGGTCATTAAAATAGCGACCATCTACCGAACTCCATGACAGGTGCTCAGATACCAGGCCTGGTTCAATATGGGCAATGAGCTGCCTGAGCTTTTTGAGGTGCACTTGATTGAGGGGGTCGGTCGAACCCAGCGACAGGCCCACGCCATGCAGGCTCAGCGGGTAGCGTTCACGCACCCGTTCAAGATAGGCCAGGGGCGTTCCGCCGAGAGGTCCGTCGCCCAGGGCAAAAAAATTCTCGCTGTGGACCTCAAACCAGGCCACCTCCGGCCACTGCTCAGTGACGGCTGCAAAATGCGGCGCGCGCAGGCCGATGCCTGCGCGCGCCGGGATCTCTGCTGCGGTATGCTTACGGTGGGGCATGTTGCCGCTCGGCTTATGCCTTGGGCTTCAGGCTGGCGCCCACAATCTTCTCGCAACTACCCTTGGGTAACACAATGAAGGCGGTGGGTTTACTGTCGACCTCGGCGGTGCCGGCACAGGCACTATTCGATGTCTGGCAGTCATTCTGGCCGGCCTTCACCACACCGTAGCATTTCTCCATATCCTTCTTGCCCGCCTCTACGGGCGCGCTGACCGCAAGCACACTGACCGCGAACAAGCTGGCCAGGGCAGTCTGGGCTATCAATTTAGTGTTTTTCATTTCCATCATTCTCCATTGTCGACATAAGATTTTCGCAAAACAGGCAGACAGCAACCAATCCACCTGACGCACTGTACAGATGACTGACCGATGGGAATGTTACAGATGGAATTCTGGACCCGGGCGGGCCCGGCAGACTGGGCTGATACTACTGAAAGGCGGGCTGCAAGGGGCGGGGACGACCCAGTCGGTAGCCCTGCACATGATCCACACCGAGGGCGATGAGTTTCTCCAGCGCTTCCTGTGACTCCACAAACTCGGCGATGGTCTGGATGCCCATGATGTGGCCGATGTGGTTGATGGATTCCACCATGGCGTGATCGATTTTATCTTCCGCGATGTCCCTGACAAACATGCCATCTATTTTCAGATAATCGACCCGCAGGTTCTTGAGATAGGCAAACGATGAAATGCCGCGACCAAAGTCATCCAGCGCGAAGCGGCAGCCCATATCGCTCAACACTGACATAAACCGCTGCACCACGGACAGATGGGTTGCGGCGACAGTCTCGGTGATCTCGAAGCAGATGGCCTGCGGCGGTAGCGCCGTGCGCTGCAGGGTGTCGACCACAAACCCCAGGAATTCTTCGTCATCCAGCGACTGGCCGGAGATATTGATCGCAAACATGCCGCTGATTTCACCGCGCGCGTGGCGTGCGCTCAGCAGCTGCATGGCGCGCTTCACCACCCAGCGGTCAATCGCCGGCATCAGGTGATAGCGTTCCGCCGCGGCGATAAATTCGCCGGGACGAATCACCTTGCCATCCTCGCTGATCAGGCGCAGCAATATCTCGTAGTGCGGCTCACTCGCCGCACCACTGCCGAGCGGCACGATATTCTGGCAATAGAGTCGAAAGTGATCGCCATTCAGTGCCTGACGTATCTGCTGTATCCAGCGCATTTCCACTTCGCGCTGGCGCAGTGCGAGGTCTCGCGTGGCATAGACATGCACGCGGTTACGGCCCATTTCCTTGGCGACATCGCAGGCCGAATCCGCCACCCGCATGATCTCCGCCAGGTCCTCCCATTGCGAGGTGATCGGCACCAGGCCGATGCTGACACCGACCTCAAAGGGCTTGCCCTCCCACACATACTGGAAGTCGCGTACCGCGCGACACAGCGCCTTGGCCGCACGCTGCGCCATCTCCATGTCCTGATACTTGAGGATGACGCCGAACTCGTCGCCACCCAGACGCGCCAGGCTGTCATCGTCACCCAGACATTCCTTCAGCAGCAGGGAGATCTCTTTTAGCAGCTGGTCACCGGCGGCATGACCGTAGGTGTCATTGATTAACTTGAACTGATCCAGGTCCAGGTAACACAGCACGTGCTGTTGATCGGCCTCCCGCGCATGGTTCAGCGCGAGTTGCAGGCGTTCCTCAAACTGCTGGCGGTTGATCAGCCCGGTGAGCGCATCATGGCGGGACTCGTATTCCATCCAGCGTTCCATACCGCGCAGCTCGGAGACGTCCGTGAACACCAGCACGGCGCCGGTGATTTCATCATTGATGTCATGCACCGGCGTGGCCATGTCCTGGACAATGAATTCCCATCCGCCCCGGCGCAGCAGTACGCGGTTGCTGCTACTGTTGACTCTGCCGCGCTCGCGCAGACAGCGGCCCAGCAGATCATCCTCGACCTCGTGGTGGCGCTCATCGACGACATGATAGACCTCGCTGAGCAGCCGCCCTGCCGCCTTTGCCGTGTTCCAGCCCGTTAGCTGTTCGGCGATGCGATTGAGGTAGATGACCCGGCCTTGCGCATCGACCGTAATCACCCCGTCGTTGAGGTGTTCAAAGATTTTCTGCACCGTCTGACTTTCGTGCAGCCGGCCCTTCAGGTCGTGATGGTGGTCGGTAAAGTCGTTGCCGATACACACGGCGCCATCGACCCTGCCCTGCGCATCACGCGTCACCGAGACCGACCAGACGATACACAATTCTTTTTCCTGACCCTCCAGCCAGCGCTTGTCCAGCAGGGTCTGCTGGTCCAGCTGCTGCGGACAGTCCCTCAGCAGGGTGCGAATCGCGTCGGGAATCAGGGCGTCAACGCTCACGTCACCAAGCAGCCACTGGGTATGGGGATTGCTAAATGTCACGCCGCCATCGGCATCGAGCCTGACCACGATACTGGCGGCCGCCTCGAGCAATGCCTGCGCGGGGAGCGGCTCGGTTTCGGCCCGGCGAAACACAAACAGCTTGCCGGTAATCAGCCCCTGATGAAAGACGGAGGTCATCATGAAACTGACGCGCAGCGACTTGCCATCCTTGCGCGAGATGCGCGCACTGACATTCAGATGGGGACAGTTGATGGTTTTGAGCGCCGGACAGGCGCTGCCGGTACCTAATGCGGCGGTGTCGTCGAGTGAAAATTTACTGAGGGCAAAAAAGTCCTGACCGATAATCTCATCGGTTTTCCAGCCGAGCATGCGCTCCGCCTCGGAATTGACACTGACTACACCTCCCTGTTGATCGAGACTGACGATCCCTTCACCCGACTCGACAACAATGCCGGGCAACTCCCTCTGGGTAATGCCTTTGACGAGATTCAACTTCGTCTGCAAAAAATTCACCCTTTACGCTTTCAAGACACCTTCGATGCGACATTCAGGCGACACGATTATTTTGGTTATCTGCCAAACCGCGCTACAAGCCCTTTCTCTACAGCGGGGATGTCAGCAAACTGACGGTTTAACAGTCGCTGGCGGCATAATAACCAGATACAACAGATATTAACAATAAGCGATTGTAGAATAAGTACTATTTTTTCGCGGCGATGCGCAGGCGTAGCGCATTAAGCTTGATAAATCCCTCCGCATCCTGCTGGTTATAGGCGCCGGCATCGTCCTCGAAGGTGGCGATGGTCGCATCGAACAGGCTATCCGTCGCCGACTCGCGCCCTTCCACGATAACATTGCCCCGGTACAGCTTGAGCCGCACCCGGCCATTCACGGTGGCCTGCGAGGCGTCGATCATTGCCTGCATCATCTTGCGTTCCGGCGCCCACCAGTAACCGTTATAGATCAGCGCGGCGTAACGCGGCATCAGCTCATCCTTGAGATGGGCCACCTCCCGATCCAGGGTAATCGATTCCATGGCGCGGTGGGCCTTGAGCATGACCGTACCCGCCGGGGTCTCGTAACAGCCGCGGGATTTCATGCCCACATAACGATTTTCGACGATGTCGTCGCGACCGATGCCATTGGCGCCCGCCACCCTGTTCAGGTGCGCCATCACCTGCGCCGGGCTCATGGGCTCGCCGTCGATGGCGACGATGTCGCCCTGCCGATAGCTCAGTTCGATAATAGTCGGCACATCGGGCGCGGCCTCCGGCGCGACCGTCCAGCGCCACATGTCCTCCTCCGGGCCGGTCCACGGGTCTTCGAGGACACCGCCCTCGTAGGAGATGTGCAGCAGATTCGCGTCCATGGAATAGGGGGATTTTTTACCGCGCTTTTGCTCGACCGGGATACCGTGTTGCTCGGCATAGGCCATCAGTTTTTCACGCGAGTTGAGATCCCATTCGCGCCATGGGGCGATAACCTGCACGTCCGGTTTGAGGCCGTAATAGCCGAGCTCAAAACGCACCTGGTCGTTACCCTTGCCGGTCGCACCGTGTGACACCGCATCGGCGCCGGTCTCGTTGGCAATCTCGATCTGGCGCTTGGCGATCAAGGGCCGCGCGATAGAGGTACCCAGCAGGTACTGGCCTTCGTAGATCGCATTGGCGCGAAACATCGGAAACACAAAATCGCGCGCGTATTCTTCGCGCAGATCGTCAATGTAAATCTCTTTCACCCCGGCCGCCCTGGCCTTGGCGCGGGCCGGTTCGACCTCCTCACCCTGGCCGATGTCGGCGGTAAAGGTCACCACCTCGCAATCATATTCGTCCTGCAACCACTTGAGGATGATGGAGGTATCCAGGCCGCCGGAATAGGCCAGCACTACTTTATTGATTGCCGCTTTATTTTTCATTTTGGTATCGATTTTTTTAGAGGATTGAAGATCGGGTTATTGATTTTGTACAGTCGCGTTCGGTCGGTTTTTTTCGGGGTTATTTTTCCACGTTCAGAAAGTCCAGCAACACACCTGTCGTCTGGCGCAGGCGCAGGCTCATCAGGCGCGCGATCTGTCGCAGCACGAGATTACACAACAGCGGTCGCTCTTCACCCAGACGCAGAAAGCTCATGCGCGTCAACAGCAGCAGCCGGGTATCCTCCTGCGCCACCGCCGTCGCCGAATAGGGCAGTTCATCCAGCAGTGACATTTCGCCCATGGATTTTCCGGGGCGCACCACCGCCACTTTCTTCTGTTCGTGCTCCTGGTCCTGTTTGAGAATGTCGACCCGACCGCTCAGCACGATGCACATAAACATGCCCTTGGCGCCCTCTCTGAAAATCGCCGTACCCTGCTTGGCCTCATAGGCGCGCAGATAGCCGGCCAGGGATTCCACCTCCGCGCGCGTCAGCTCGCTGAACATGGGCACCCCCTCGATCATCTCGCAGAGGGTCTCCTGAAAGCGCTCACCATCGCCGAGCAGTTCCAGGCCATCCAGGTTGCCGGTGTCGCTCATCGGTGTGCCTTTACTCTCCATCACTCTTCATCGCGCGGGGCTACTTGCCCGCCTTTTTGGGGGCAAAGATATCGGTGCAGGTTCCCTCGGCCACTTCCGCCGCGAAATTAAAGGTCTCCGACAGGGTCGGATGCGGGTGAATGGTCAAGGCAATGTCGGTGATGTCCGCGCCCAGTTCCAGCGCCAGCACCGCCTCCGCAATCAGCTCGCCGGCATTGGGGCCGGTCATCGCTGCGCCGATCAGGCGATGCTGTTCATCGAACAGGACCTTGGTCATGCCCTCGTCGCGACCGATCGACAGGGAACGGCCGCTGGCCGCCCAGGGGAACACCCCCTTTTCAAACGCGATGCCCTGCGCCTTGCACTCCTCTTCGGTCTTGCCCATCCACGCCACCTCGGGGTCGGTGTAGGCCACGGAGGGAATGGCGCGTGCATCAAAAAAGGTCTTCCTGCCGCTGATCACCTCCGCCGCCACCTTGCCTTCATGCGTCGCCTTATGCGCCAGCATCGGCTGGCCCACTACGTCGCCGATGGCAAAGATGTGATTGACGTTGGTGCGCTGCTGTTTGTCGACGGCGATAAAACCCCGCTCGTCGACGGCCACGCCGGCCTTGTCGGCGTCGATCAGCAGGCCATTCGGGCTGCGGCCAATGGCGACCAGCACCCGGTCAAAGGTATCGCTCGCCGGGGCCTGATTCTTGCCGCTGGAGGGGCCCTCAAACGAACACAGCAGGCCTTTCTTGCCGGGCTTGATGGCCGTCACCTTGGTATTGAGAAAAATATTTTCGTAACGATTCTTGATGCGTCGCTCCAGGGGGCGCACCACGTCGCGATCGGCACCGGGAATCAGGCCCGCCGATAGCTCCACCACCGTGACCTTGGAGCCCAGCGCATCATATACCGTGGCCATCTCCAGACCGATGATGCCTCCACCAACCACAAGTAGTCGCTTCGGCACTTCCTCGATTTCCAGCGCGTCGGTGGAGTCCATCACCCGCGGATCATCCCAGGGGATGAACGGCAGCTTGGTGACACGGGAGCCAACCGCGATGATGCAGTGTTCAAAGCCCACGACCTTTTTGCTGCCGTCATCCGCCACCACTTCGATGGTGTGGGCCGAGGTGAATTTTCCGTAGCCCTGCAGCAGCTGCACCTTGCGCTGCTTGGCCAGCTGTTTGAGGCCGCCGGTGAGCTTGTCCAGCACGCCGTTTTTGTGGGCGCGCAGTTTGTCGAGATCGACCTCCGGCTTGTTAAAGCTGACACCGATGTCACCGAACTCGGCGGCCTCGTTGATCACCTGCGCGGTGTGCAACAGTGCCTTGGAGGGAATGCAGCCAACATTCAGACACACGCCACCGATAACGTCATAGCGCTCGATCATCACCACCTTGAGGCCGAGATCGGCGGCGCGGAAGGCGGCGGTGTAACCGCCGGGGCCGGAACCCAGCACCACCAGCTGGGCACGGATATCGACCTCGCCCTGGTACTCGACCGCGGCCGGGGCGGCGGCCGGCGAATCCGCAACCGGGGCGGCTGCGGCCGGCGTTGTCGTCGTCGCGGATTCCGGCTCGGATTCCGGCTCGACAGGCGCCGGCTCCACGGGTTCCGCGTCCGTGGCCTCACCCGCCTCCAGCAGCAGGATGGGGCTGCCCTCTGCCACCGTGTCACCCACGGCCACCAGCAGCTGCTTGACCACGCCAGCCTGTGGCGCGGGGATCTCCATGGTGGCCTTGTCGGACTCCACGGAAATCAGCGAATCCTCGACGGCGATACGGTCGCCGACATTCACCAGTACCTCAACCACCTCCACGCCATCGAAATCGCCGATGTTCGGCACCTTTATTTCCACTGGATTCGCCATGGCCTACATCACCAACCGACGCACATCGGACAGCACGGTGCCGAGGAAGCCGGTGAATCTTGCGCCATCGGCGCCATCAACCACCCGATGGTCATAGGACAGCGACAGTGGCAGCATCAGTCGCGGCTCAAAGGTCTCGCCATTCCACACCGGCGTCATGCTGTGCCGCGAGACGCCGAGGATCGCTACTTCCGGCGCGTTGACGATGGGCGTGAATTGCGTGCCGCCGATGCCACCCAAACTTGAAATAGTCATGCAGCCACCCTGCATATCGGATGGCTTGAGTTTCTTGTCGCGCGCCTTCTGGCTGATCTCACCCAGTTCCGCGGCGATATCCACCAGACTCTTGCAGTCGGCATCGCGCACCACCGGCACCACCAGACCATCCGCTGTATCCACCGCGATGCCGATGTTGTAGTAGTGTTTCAGGATCAGGTTTTCACCGCTGGCATCCAGCGAGGCATTGAAACGCGGCAACTCGCGCAGCCCCGACACCACGGCCTTGATCAGAAACGCCAGCATGGTGATCTTGATACCCCGATCCTGGTACTCGGCGGCCATGGTTTTGCGAAACGTATCCAGCTCTGTGATATCCGCCTGATCGAACTGGGTGACATGGGGCACGGTGACCCAGTTGCGGTGCAGAAACTTGCCGGTGAGTCGATTGATCTTGCCCAGCTTCTGGATCTCAATATCGCCCCACTGACTGAAGTCGATGTCGGGCATCGGCTCGACACCCAGCCCACCGCCCGTGCTCATGCCCTGACTCAAGGTCTGCTTCACGAAGGCCTTGACGTCGTCCTGGATGATGCGGCCCTTGCGACCGCTGCCGCTGACCCGTCCCAGATCCACGCCCAGCTCGCGCGCGAATTTGCGCACCGAGGGGCTGGCATAGGCTCGGGCAAAACTGACCTCGTCGATCTTTGCGGTGGGCGCCACCCGCTGTGGCGCAGCCGGTTTCGCCGGCGGCGGGGCAGGCGTCGCTACCCGTGCAGCCGCCGGCTCGCTGGCGGCGGGCGCCGGACTCGACGCCTGTGTCGCCGGCGCGGCCTTGGTAGCCGCCTCGCCGCCGGGCTCCAGCAACAGGATCAGGCTGCCCTGGGAAACCGAATCACCCACCGCGACCTTCACCTCCGCCACTACGCCGGCCTCGGGTGCAGGAATCTCCATGGTGGCCTTGTCGGACTCCACCGAGATCAGCGAGTCTTCCGCCGCAATCGTATCGCCGGCCTTGACCAGCACCTCGATCACCTCGACACCGTCGAAATCACCAATATCAGGAACGAGTATTTCTTTTAAAGAAGCGTTTTTTGCCATAGTTTCTGCCAACTAAAGTTGTTTATGCCTCGCCGCCATTAGTCAGGCATGCAGCGGGTTGATTTTTTCCGGATCAATCGCGTATTGCTTGATCGCCTTGGCCACGGTCGCGGCGTCGATAGCGCCTTCATCTGCCAGCGCCTTCAGCGCAGCCACCACGATATACACACTGCTGACCTCGAAATGCTTGCGTAACTGGGCGCGGGTATCACTGCGACCGAAGCCGTCGGTACCCAGCACCTCATAACGTGCCGGCACCCACTTGCGAACCTTGTCGGCATATAACTGAATATAGTCAGTAGCGGCGATCACCGGGCCAGACTGCCCTTCGAGACACTGCGTTATATAGGGCACTCGCGCCTTTTTGGTGGGATGCAGCCGGTTCCAGCGATCGCAGTCCCGCGCCTCGCGGGCCAGCTCGGTAAAGCTGGTGGCGCTCCAGATATCGGCATCCACGTCCCAGTCCTCGCGCAGCAGGTCGGCTGCCGCAATCACTTCACGCAGGATGGTGCCGGAACCCATGAGTTGTACGCGCTGCTTTTTCTTGCCGCCCTTTTTGAACAGATACAGCCCCTTGATGATACCTGCCTCGGCTCCCTTGGGCATGGCCGGATGCACGTAGTTCTCGTTCATCGCAGTGATGTAATAAAACACGTTTTCCTGATCAGTGAACATGCGGCGCATGCCGTCATGAATGATGATCGCCATCTCATAACTAAAGGTCGGGTCATAGCTGATGCAGTTGGGGATGGTGCCGGACATAATCAGGCTGTGACCATCCTGATGTTGCAGGCCTTCGCCGGCCAGGGTGGTGCGCCCCGCGGTGCCACCGATCATGAAACCACGCGCCTGCATGTCGCCGGCCGCCCAGGCCAGATCGCCAATACGCTGGAAACCGAACATGGAGTAATAGATGTAGAACGGAATCATGTTGACGCCATGGGCACTGTAGGCCGTTGACGCAGCAATCCACGACGACATGGAGCCGGCCTCGTTGATACCCTCTTCAAGGATCTGGCCGCTCTTGTCCTCCTTGTAGAACATGATCTCGTCTTTATCCTGCGGCGTGTACAACTGGCCCACCGATGAATAGATGCCCAACTGGCGGAACATGCCTTCCATGCCGAAGGTGCGCGCCTCATCCGGCACGATAGGCACCACATTCTTGCCGATGTTTTTGTCGCGGCACAGCATAGTCAACATGCGCACCCAGGCCATGGTGGTGGACATTTCTTTTTCACCACTACCGGCCAGCATCGCATCAAAAATAGACAGCGGCGGAATTTCCAACGGTGCAGCACCACTGCTGCGCGCCGGCAGGTATCCGCCCAGGGCCTCACGATGCGCATTCATATATTTCATTTCGGCGCTGTCTGCCTCGGGCACATAATACTTGCCCACCGCCGCATCCTCGTCATTCAACGGGATATTGAAACGATTACGAAAATCGATCATCTCGCTGTTCTGCAATTTCTTCTGCGAATGCGTGCGATTCTGACCCTCCCCGGCGGAACCCATACCGTAGCCCTTCACCGTTTGCGCCAGAATCACCGTCGGCTGTCCCTTGTGATTCACCGCTGCATGGTAGGCTGCATACACCTTGTGCGGATCGTGGCCGCCTCGATTGAGACGCCAGATGTCATCATCGGTCATCTTCGACACCATGGCCTTCAATTCGGGGGAATTAAAGAAGTGCTCGCGCACATAGGCGCCATCTTTGGATTTGTAGTTTTGCAGATCACCGTCCACGCAGTCCATCATACGCTGCTGCAACAGGCCGTCCTTATCCATGGCCAGCAAGGGATCCCAGTAACTGCCCCACAATACCTTGATCACGTTCCAGCCCACACCCCGGAAACCGGCCTCCAGCTCCTGTACGATCTTGCCGTTGCCGCGCACCGGGCCATCGAGCCGCTGCAGGTTGCAGTTCACCACCCACACCAGGTTGTCGAGCTTTTCACGCCCGGCCAGCGACGTGGCGCCCAGGGTTTCCGGCTCGTCGGTTTCACCGTCACCGATGAAGGCCCACACCTTGCGGGTCTCGGTCACGGCCAGACCACGGTCCTGCAGGTACTTCATGAAGCGGGCCTGGTAGATCGACATGATCGGCCCCAGCCCCATGGACACGGTGGGGAACTGCCAGAAGTCGTTCATCAGATGGGGATGCGGATACGAAGACAGGCCCTTGCCATCCACTTCCTGGCGGAAGTTGTCCAACTGTTCTTCCGTCAGGCGACCTTCAAGAAAGGCGCGGGCATACATACCCGGTGAGGCATGGCCCTGGAAAAAGATCAGGTCGCCGCCGTGGGTTTCGCTGGGGGCATGCCAGAAATGGTTAAACCCCACATCGTAGAGGGTGGCCGCCGAGGCAAAGGTGGCGATGTGACCGCCCAGCTCGGTACTTTTGCGATTGGCCTTGACCACCATCGCCATCGCATTCCAGCGGATGTAGGAACGGATCCGGTCTTCCAGTTCCTGGTCACCCGGGCTGTGCACCTCCAGTTGGGGCGGAATGGTGTTGACGTAGGCGGTATTGGCCGAGAAGGGCAGGTTGGCGCCGGAGCGTCGCGCCTTGTCGATCAGCTGCTCCAATATGAAATGGGCGCGCTCAACGCCCTCATTTTCGATTACCGCGGCCAGGGCCTCAACCCATTCCTGGGTCTCTGTGACATCCACATCATCAGACATCTGTAATTGCTGGGACATATTCCAACCTCTCTAAAATTCTGGCCAGTCACTCTACGGGGGCCTGCGGCTACGATGGCGGCGTAGCGGCTCTAACAGCTCCCCGCAACGGCATAATGCCGGGATTTAATTGGGCTGCGGTTTCTTACCGCCACCTGTCAACGCCACAGACAAAAACCACGGGCGCACGCATCTCAGCGCACGTGGGGCGCTGAGAGCCGCGTATAATCGTCGTTTTGCCTGCACAGGTCAAGCTCAGGGGAGGAGACTCAACCCACGGAGAGCAGGAAAAAGCCTATATAAAACAATATGCTAAAAGGGTAAAGCGGCGGGCGCACCGGCCCGTCTCAGGCCGGTCGTCAGGCAGATCTCAGGCGGGCTCGATGAGCGTCACTACACACACGATGCGCACCGGCCGGCCCGCCTCATCCGGCATGACCTTACCGCGGTGACGCAGTTGGCCGCCGCCATTGCGGGTACGGTGGGTGACATCAAAGCCCGGCTCCCGGTTTTCGATCACCTGGCTCAGCACCGCATCCACGCGCTCACGGTCCTCTTCGGCGACATATTCCAGCAGATCATCCTTGCCGCCCACAAAACTGTCACCGCTCACGCCCAGCAAGCGCTGCGCGACATCCGACAACACAATCTGATCGCCCAGCAGGTCCATGTCCCAGGTGCCGATGGTGGCCGCATCCAGCGCCAGGCGCATACGCTGTTCGTTTTCAACGATGTCCTTGATCACCGCGCGCCGGGTCTTGCTGCCCGAGCGGCGCTCGCTAAACGAGATCATCGCATCGTCACCATAACGCAGCCAGATCCAGTTCACGCCAAAGTGTGTCGCCAGGGACTTGAGGTTCTCATATTCGATATTGCCGCCCTTGGCCCACTTTCCCACCGCCTGCCCGGAAACGCCCACCACACGGCCAATCTCCGCATGAGAAATGGCGTGTTCCTGTATCAGGCCCGCCAGTCGATTTGCAAATGTTTCTTGTTCTCGCATGGTTTTCACCTTAGTTCGCTCATCTGTCCGAAGTTGCTCGTCCAACCATCACTGCCGGCAATCGCTAACGAGCCTGCCCTGAAAACATAGCCCAATATCACGCCAGGCGTGCATGGGCTAACGACAGGCAATGGTTATTATTGTTTCGACTCGCTTTTTTTTAGCGCTGGTTTGATTTGCTGGCTCGCTGATGCGGCGCATTTTGTCAGAAAATACCTACAATTAACACCACAAACGGTGACGCTAAACAAAAGGTTTCATTTCTCATCCCGGATCGGGCTGTGGGGCGGCGTAGCCCCTGGGGCGAATCGCCACCGTATTTTTCACCCGCGTGCAGAGCACGCCATCCTGTCGATAAAAGCCGTATTCGAACTGCGGCGTGCTGCGGCCGCGACTCGCCAGTTCCTCCCGGATCTGGCGATCCAGCGCGGGATCGAAGACAAAGCGCAGCTCCAGATCACTGGTCCCCTGCGCCACAAAATCGATGCTCATCGCCCGGGTCCAGATCTCGTGACCGGGAAAGCGTTGCGCACAGGCCAGCGCCGCAATCGGATCGGCCAACGAGGCCTGGTAGCCGCCGAACATACTGTTGCCCATATTGCGCGAAAAGGCGTTGAGCGGCAGGCGCAGGCGTGCGGTTTGCCAGTCGTCGTCCAACTCCAGCACCTTGACCCGCATCAGGAAAAAGGCCGGAAACCATTCCAGGCGCCGGCGTGCCGAGAGAAACGGCAACGCCCGCAACAGGCGCAGCACGCTCATTCGCCGTCATCCCAGGCGATGCCGCCGCTGGCGGAAAAATCACCCCATTGCCACTGCAACACCGCCAACGCCGCCAGCGCCGCCGTTTCGGTACGCAGCACCCGGGGCCCCAGACACAGTGGCACAAAACCGCCGGCCTCGGCCGCCGCGATCTCCTGCGCCGATAGGCCGCCCTCGGGGCCGATCAGCAGGCTCACCGGGCCTTGGGGGGCCGGCAGGGCAATAAGATTTGTCGCCGCCCGGTGATGCAGCACCAGCTTCAGGCCTGGTGCCGCAGCCGCCTCCCCGATGGCCTCGGCGAACGAGGCAATGGGCGACACTCGCGGCACCCGATTGCGACCGCTCTGCTCGCAGGCGCTATTGACCACCGACTGCCAGTGCTCGCACCGCCGCAGCTGGCGATCCGCCTTGAGGTTCACCACCGTGCGCTCGGTGATCACCGGCACAATCCGCGACACGCCCAGCTCCACCGCCTTCTGCACGGTGTAATCCATGCGCTCACCCCGCGAGACCCCCTGCAACAACACCAGCTCCAGCGGCGACTCCACCGAGCGCTCCATCCACTCGCCGATCTCGATCGTGGCCGTGCGCCGCGCCATGTCACCGAGCCGCGCCGTATATTCCCCACCCTGGCCATTAAAAATCACCAGGCTGTCGCCCACCCGCAGCCGCAGCACCTTGGTGAGATGCACGGTGGCCTGCGCATCCAGCTCCAGCCGCTGGCCGCGACTCAGGGGGATCGGTTGATAAATTCGGGGAATCCGCACAAAACCTCCACAACAGGAAACAGCATGGGCCGCATTGTGCACCGTCAGGAGTCAGCGCACCAAGCACAAACATGGCATACTACGGCCGCAATCTCGCCGCTCGCCATGACCTGCGGCCAAACGTCTGTACACACCACCAAAGTTGAAGCCCGTTGGAATCGAATACCTTGAAGCCCGCCATCACCCAGCTCACCCTCACCCGCCCCGATGACTGGCACCTGCATGTGCGGGATGGTGACGCCATGGCGAGCGTTATCGGCCACACGGCGCGACAGTTTGCCCGCGCCATTATCATGCCCAATCTGCGGCCGCCGGTGACCACCACCGAACGCGCCGTCGCCTATCGCCAGCGCATTATTGCAGCACTGCCGGAGGGCAGCGATTTTCAGCCCCTGATGACCCTGTATCTCACCGACAGCACCTCTCCGGGCGAGATATCGCGCGCCAAAAACAGCGGCGTGGTGTATGCCGTCAAGCTGTATCCGGCCGGCGCCACCACCAATGCCGACAGCGGCGTGACCCAGCTCCAGAAGACCTATTCCGCGCTGGCGGCCATGGAGGCGCATGGCCTGCCGTTACTGGTGCACGGCGAGGTCACCGATCCCGCCATCGATATCTTCGATCGCGAAAAGGTATTCATCGACCAGCAGCTGATCCCCCTCACCAAACAGTTTCCCAATCTGAAGATCGTGTTCGAACACATCACCACCCGCGATGCCGTCAACTTTGTGTTAGAGGCCGGCGCCAACATCGCCGCCACCATCACCCCGCAACACCTGTTACTGAATCGCAACGCCATGCTGGTGGGCGGCATTCACCCCCACAACTATTGTCTACCGGTGCTGAAGCGGGAGACCCATCGCGAGGCACTGCTGGCAGCCGCCACCAGCGGCAATGCCAAGTTCTTCCTCGGTACCGACAGCGCCCCGCACGCCAAAGGCGCCAAACAATCCGCCTGTGGCTGCGCCGGCATCTACAGCGCCCCGGTTGCGCTGGAGCTGTATGCCACGGCCTTCGAGCAGGCCGATGCGCTCGACAAACTGGAGGGTTTTGCCAGTCACTTTGGCGCCGATTTTTATGGCCTGCCGCGCAACGCCGACCGCATCACCCTGTTGCGCCAGGAGCAGACGGTGGCCGACGAGTACCGCTTCGGCTGCGAAACGCTGGTGCCCTTTTTCGCCGGCCAGACCCTGGCGTGGAGACTGCAATGAACGTCCCCATCAATCCTGACGCCCCCGAGACCCCCGAGGAACTGGCCGAGCCCACCCCCACGGGCAGTCGCATTGCACGTCGCTTCCGCGGTTTTCTGCCGGTGGTGGTGGATGTCGAGACCGCCGGCTTCAACGCCGACACCGACGCCCTGCTGGAAATCGCCGCCGTGCCCATCCACATGGATGCGGAGGGGCTGGTCTACCCGGGCGAGACCATCAGCGCCCACGTCGAGCCCTTCCCCGGCGCCAACCTGGAGGCCTCGGCACTGGCCTTTACCGGCATCGACCCGCACCACCCACTGCGCATTGCCGAGCCCGAGGGCCGGGCGCTGAAAAAGATCTTTGAGCCCATTCGCAATATCCTCAAGGGCAGCAATTGTTCCCGCGCCATCCTGGTCGGCCACAATCCGTCCTTTGACCTCGCCTTCGTCAAGGCCGCCGTGGCGCGCACCGGCATCAAGCACAATCCCTTCCACCAGTTCAGCACCTTCGATACCGCCACCCTCGGGGGGCTGGCCTATGGCCAGACCGTGCTGGCCCGGGCCATCGCCGCAGCCGGCATCGAATGGGACAGCAATGCGGCCCACTCCGCCGTCTACGACACGGAAAAGACCGCCGAACTGTTTTGCATCATCGTCAACCGCTGGAAGACGCTAGGAGGCAGTCCCTTTTGATGCTCGCGTCGTCGCGGGCCTCCGGCGCCATGCATGAAGGGATGAGGTCGGCCTGGACGACCGAAAATCCCAAACAATAAAAAAGCGGCCATCACGGCCGCTTTTTTTGTACCACGATTTTCACACTCGCCCGCAGACGCCGGTTGGTGGATTAACCCTCGGCCGACTTGGCCGCCGCGGCATTTGCCTCGGTCACCATCCTTTTCAGCTCACCCTGCTGAAACAGCTCCAGGGTGATATCACAACCGCCAATCAGTTCACCGCCCACATACACCTGCGGGAAGGTCGGCCAGTCGGCATAACGCGGCAGATTCTCAAAAATCTCCGGATCCGCCAGCACGTTCACGTAGGCGAACTCCTGCTCGCAGGCCTGCAGCGCCTGGGCGGTGCGCGAGGAGAAGCCACACTGCGGCAACTGGGGCGTGCCCTTCATGTAAATCACTACCGGGTGGCTCTCCACCTGCTCTTTGATACGTTCCAATACGTCCATTGCGTTCATCACCTCACTGCTGAATGTCATAAAAAGATATTGATGCTGCTGTCCCCGATATGGGGCAATTAAACCAGATCTAAAGTGTAACCCATAATTCCTGAGCAATAAAGTATGGTATTAGCTGCCACCGGTCACCGTATCGACATTCAGCTGCAGCCACAGTTCCAGCAGCGCCATGTGCCATAGCTTGCTGCCCTGCAATTTGGTGAAGTAGCGGTCCGGTTCGGCCAACAGTTTGTCGATGTAATCCCGGTTGAACAGCTCCCGCTGCCGGCAGGCCTCGGAATTGAGCACCTCGGACATGAAGCGCAGAAAATCGCCGCGCACATATTTCAGCGCCGGCATGGGAAAGTAGCCCTTGGGACGATCGATCACTGCATCGGGGATCAGCCCGCGGGCGATGGATTTGAGCAGGTGTTTGCCACCGGACTTGAGTTTCAGCTCGGGCGGCACCTGCATCGCCAGCTCCACCAGCTCGTGATCCAGGAACGGCACCCGGGCCTCCAGCCCCCAGGCCATGGTCATGTTATCCACCCGTTTCACCGGATCATCCACGATCAGCGTGGTGACATCGAAACGCAGCACGCGGTCGAGAAAGGTGTCGGCCCCGCCCAGCGCGAGGCGCTCGTGCACCAGCCGGGAGGTGTGGTCTTCCCCCCGATAGCGCGGCGTCACGCTATCAAGAAACTCGCTGTGCGGGCGGTCAAAATAGTGCCGCCGGAAGCGCTCCAGGTCGGTGCCGGTGTCGGCATCCATCTGCGGATACCAGAAATAACCACCGAATACCTCATCGGCCCCCTGGCCGCTCTGCACCACCTTCACCTCTTTGGCGACCTGCTCGGCCAGCAGGTAAAAGGCCACCGCGTCCTGTCCCACCATCGGCTCGGCCATGTTGCGTATGGCATCCGGCAGATGCGGCAACACCTCGGCATTGGGAATGTGAATTTTGCGGTGCCGGGTATCGAAACGCTCGGCCACCGCGTCCGAATACTCAAACTCGCTGCCCGCCTCGCTGCCGATATCCTCGAAGCCGATGGAGAAGGTGCGCAGATCCTTCACCCCCGCCTCGGCCAGCAGCCCCACCAGCAGACTGGAATCGAGCCCGCCGGAGAGCAGCACACCTACCGGCACATCCGCCACCGACAACCGCCGCTCCACCGCCTTGCGCAGGGCATCGTGGATCAGCTGGGTCCACTCGATCTCGTGCCGGGGTTCGGCCGGGCGCGTGGCGGACAGCTGCCAGTATTGGCGGGGCTCGATCTTTTGCTGCGCCGCATCCGCCCCGATCAGCAGGCTGTGACCGGGGGCCAGTTTGGAGACCCCCTGGAGGATGGTGTGCGGCGCAGGGATCACCGCATGCAGGGTCAGCTGATGATGCAGGCCCACCGGATTGATGTCGGTATCCACTCCACCCGCCGCCAGCAGAGCCTGTATATTGGAGGCAAAACGAAAGCCGACTTTTGCGGACGGCTCGCCGCCCGATGAATCCCCCGGCAAACAGTAATACAGCGGCTTGATGCCCAGACGATCCCGCGCCAGAAACAGCTGCTGGCGTTGCTCGCTCCAGATCGCGAAGGCAAACATGCCGTGCAGGCGCTCCACGCACGCCTCGCCCCAGCGATGAAAGGCCTTGATGATAACCTCGGTGTCGCCCTCGGAGAAAAAGGCATAGCCGGCCTCGATCAACTCGTCGCGCAGGGCCCGGTAATTGTAAATCGCCCCGTTAAACACCAGTGACAGACCCAGCGCCTCATCCACCATCGGCTGATGGGAACGGCTCGAAAGGTCGATCACCGACAGGCGACGATGCCCGAAACCCAGCGGCCCGCTGATGTAGACGCCCTCATCATCGGGACCCCGTCGCGCCAGCTTTTCGTTCATCCGCGACAGGGTCGCCGCCTCCGGGGCACTACCGTCAAAGCGTAATTCGCCGCAAATACCGCACATAGATCAGAGCCCTGTTAGTGAGTTGCCGAAGGAAAAACCTGGCTGCCATTCTAGCGTGAAAGACGCCATAAAAAGACGATATAAAAATGGTCCACACAATTATTAGACAGCCACTTCTGCTGTCCCCATACTCGCACGCATCAGGCAACCAATTCCCTCAGCGGAGCCTCATGGGCATGGCGAACAGGGGTTATTTCGTTTACATAACAACAATAAGCATAAGACAGGACGATCGCATATGTCAGGACGACTCAGGAAATTTCTCATTGGTGAACTCGACGAGGGCCACGATGTGCAAGCCTTCCACTCGGCCGTTTTTATCGGCTATTTCCTGATCGTCGCCATTTTCGCCCTGGGCTTTTTTACCTTTTTCAACATTTTCATCAATCACCACTACCCGCTGGCGGCCATCGACTTCAGCTTTGCGGTGTTCTCGACCTACATCCTCTGGCACCTGAAACGCCACCGCAACATCGCCCGGGCATCGGCCCTGTTCATCGGCATGCTGTTTACGATCCTCGCCCTGTTCTTCCTCGTCTCCAAGGCGGAGAGCGCCGCCTTTGTGTGGGTCTATTGCTTCATCATCGCCGCCTTCCTGATCTATGGGAAAAATATCGGGCTGCTCCTGGCGCTGCTGTTTTGCGGCGGCGTATTCAGCTACTACTACCTGTTAGTAGGCTCGAAAATCACCGAACTGGGCTTTACCAACCTGGTCGCCAGCACCATTGTGATCGTGCTGTTCCTTTGCTACTACGAATCCAGCCGCGCGGCGATTTTTAACCGGCTACAGACCACGCTCAGCGAACTCGAGGACTCGCATGCGGCACTGGAGTCCAGGTCCGTCACCGACCCCCTGACCAATGTCTACAATCGCGCCAAATCCTTTGAACTGCTGTCTGCCGCCATCAACAACCAGCAACGCTACAACACGCCGTTTTCCGTGATCTTTCTCGACATTGATGGCTTCAAGGCCATCAATGATGAGCGAGGCCATGCCGCGGGCGATGACATCCTGGTGAAATATGCACACCTGCTCACCGAAAATGCGCGCAAAACCGATACCGTTTTCCGCTGGGGCGGGGAAGAATTTATGATCCTGTGTCCCAACACCGATCAGGCAAAGGCCACCCGACTGGCCGAAAATCTACGCAGCCTGTTTTCCCACGAGACCCTGAACACCGCGCCGCTGCCTTCCGCCAGCTACGGCGTTGTGGAATATCACCCCGGCGAGGATGTCACCAGCCTGATCAAACGGGCGGATATGGCCATGTACACCGCCAAACGGGCCGGCGGTAACCGGGTGGAGAGACTGTAGCCCGCAACGAACCGTGGAAAAACACTGGGCATTATCCACACACATTGCGGGCACCATCCTCCGCCAGATCGTCATTACCGCCCCGTCAGCCCAGCCCCGACGCGCCCATTCATGGTTATTATCACTAAGGTTTTTCGCATCCCTGACGATACATACAACCATCTGTACTTATTTCGCACCATCAAAACCTGTTTCGCACCATCAAACTCGATCGTCAGGGATCTACACGTTGAATAATGCCGCCCCGAAAAAGACCTGCGAGCATCCCCTTGCGCAGCTTCACCTATCCGGCCTGTCAGCACCCCTGCTGTGCCTGCTAGTTACCGTTAGCTTCCCGGGCTTTGCGGCCGACGACGATTACCTTCGCTCGCTAGAGGCCGAATCCAGTAACAGCGGCAACAAAACCACCGCTACCCCGGCAGTGGGCAGCAATTATCTGGATGCACTGTCTGCCGAAGCGGCGTCCTCTTCCAGCATTGTGACCACCGATCAGCACGATGACGCCTACTATCAGGCGCTGGAAAAAATGGCGGCGCTGATAAAAGACAAAAAGCCCTCCACCTATAAATTTTACGAAAAACTCAGTCTGGAGGATCAGGCCCGCATCTTTGATGACTACCGCGCAGCCACCTCGACCCCGGACCAACGGCTTTCACATGTGCAAAAAAGAGTAATGGACCTCTACTTCAAAAAGTGAACGCCCATGACGCTATTTCATTCTCAACACCCTGCAAGGAAAATCTTATGAAACATAGATACCATCACACCCTGTTGGGCTGCTCAGTGGCCCTGATGATGGGCATGGCCAGCACCAGCACCCTGGCACTGGATGTCAAGATCACCCAGGATATCGACTCCGTGGCCGTTCACCAGGGCAGCGACCTGATCACGATCCAGCGCATACAGGATCCGGACAATGTGCTCACCGGCGGTTTCACCAAGACATCGCGCAAGTGCCCGCCCTTCTGCATCCAGCCACTGCGGGTGGCGCCAGGCGTGGAAACCGTTGGCGAACTGGAGCTACTGGAGTTCATTGACAAGAAACTGGAGGCCGGCACAGGCCTGCTGATAGATGCCCGCACGCCCTCCTGGTTTCAAAAGGGCACCATCCCCGGCTCGATCAATATCCCCTTTACCGAATTCAATCCGGAAAAATCGGCCGAGGCCCTGGCGGAGATACTGGTCAAGCTGGATGTGAAGAAGAAAGCGGCCGGTGGCGGCTCCTTTCTGGACAGCATCAAGGGCCTGTTCAGCGGTGCCAGCAGTGCCGCCAACAGCCCCTGGGATTTTTCACACGCGCAGGAGGTCATGCTGTACTGCAACGGCATGTGGTGTGGCCAGTCCCCCACGGCCATCCATAACCTACTATCACTCGGCTATCCACCCGAAAAAATCCACTACTACCGCGGTGGCATGCAGGCCTGGCAGTCTCTGGGCCTGACCGTGTATATGCCGCAATAAATCCCGCTTTTTTCCTTTATCAGCAAAGTAAAAAGGGAGGGTGATGGCCGCCAGGCTGTCACCCTCCCTTTTTTGTCCCTGCCGCGCGCCATCCCCCACCACCCGGTGTCGCCACCGTCAGCCGTTCATCCGCCGCCAATCACGTCGATACTGTCCACGCTAACCGGCTGGTCCGCGAAGATAAGTAGTTTATAATATCCTGAATCCCTGGCTTAACCGCGGATTCAGGAATATTGCATTCAAACAGGCTTTGCTCTAGGCTATCTCCAACTAAAAAACTCAAGTATTTACCCCTGAAAAAAGAAAGGAACTAGCAAATGAAAAACCCCCTCGACTCCATCCTTGGCACCCTCATTTCCGGTTTCGTACTGACCGTCATCCTGGTCTTTGTCGCCAGGAGCCTGTCTGGCAGCTAAGGCCCGGTGGCTATGCAGAACCACCCTCTACTATTTCGACAAACGTTAATCTCGATAAAAAGGTAAAAATAATGGAATACGTACAATTTGTTGAACGCTGGATTCACTTCATGGCAGGTATCACCTGGATTGGCCTGTTGTATTATTTCAACTTCGTGCAAGTCCCCGCCATGGGCGCCGCCCTGGCCGATAAAGACGGCCCCGGCCCTGCCGCCATCGGCAAATATATCGCCCCCCGCGCCCTGCTGTGGTTCCGCTGGTCAGCCCTGGTCACCTGGCTTGCCGGCGCCGGCCTGTTAGGCCCCAATCTCGTCTCCGCCTTCACCCTGCAGAGTGGTTTCGTCAACATCGGTATCGGCGCCTGGCTGGGCACCATCATGCTGTTGAACGTCTGGGGTATCATCTGGCCCAATCAGAAAAGGATTCTGGGCATGGTCGAGGCCAGCGCCGACGAGATCGCCAAGGCCAAACGCACCGCCTTTCTGGCCTCCCGCACCAACACCCTGCTGTCCGTGCCGATGCTGTTCTTTATGGCCGCACAATCACACGGCGTGATGTAATCCAAAACGCAGCATGAATTACCAACATCAGAGGCCCGGGAAACCGGGCCTTTTTTATGGCCCGGCCACTAGTACCCTGTAACACGCATAATGACACCTTCAGCGAGGCGAGAAGCGGTCAGATGCAAGGCACTTGCCCGCCGGGGTAGCCATTCTACCTCAAGGGCAAGTAACGCTGCAGGTGACCGCTTATCGCCTCGCCCGAAGGGAGCCCCCGAGCGACGCCAGTGCGGCGTTGCAGCGCTTGACAAGGGAATGGGCCCTTGCCTGCGCGCTGCGCCTTGCCCTAACGCCGCTCGGGGGCTCTGAATGCGTCATTATGCGTGTTACAGGGTACTAGTGTTGCCTCCCCCGCTGATTGTGGATAGAATTTTGTCCCGATACTGAACGGCAGTCTCTATTGGGGACTGCCTTTTTATTTTCGGGTTATTTAGTCAGACGGTTATTCTGGCCGTTAAATCTACCTGGACGATGCCACATGTCAGATGCACTCATGAAAAACTATGCACCCCTCCCCGTGACCTTTGAAAAGGGTGAGGGCGTCTGGCTGTGGGATACCGAGGGCAAACGCTATCTGGACGCCCTCAGCGGTATCGCCGTGTGCGGCCTGGGACATGCCCACCCGGCGATCACCGAGGCCCTTTGCCAGCAGGCGTCGCAGCTGGTACACACCTCCAACATCTACCACATTGCCCAGCAGCAGGCGCTGGCCGAAAGACTCACCGCGCTGGCCGGCATGGAGCGCGCCTTTTTCAGCAACTCCGGTGCCGAGGCCAACGAGGCCGCCATCAAGCTCGCCCGGCTGTATGGCCACCAGCGGGACATCACGCAGCCCACGATTGTGGTGATGGAGGGCAGTTTTCACGGCCGCACCCTGGCCACCCTGAGCGCCACCGGCAACCGCAAGGTACAGGCCGGTTTTGAACCGCTGGTCAGTGGCTTCCTGCGGGTGCCGTATAACGACCTCGATGCCATCGCCGCGGTTGCCAAGAACAACCAGAACGTGGTGGCCGTGCTGGTGGAACCGATACAGGGCGAAGGCGGTATCCGGATTCCGGATGACGACTACCTGCCCGGTATCCGCGCCCTGTGTGACGAGCACCACTGGCTGATGATGCTGGATGAGATCCAGACGGGCATGGGCCGTACCGGTCACTGGTTCGCCCACCAGCACGTTGCCCTGCAGGGCAATGCCGTGCCCGATGTGATGACCCTGGCCAAGGCGCTGGGCAATGGCGTCCCCATCGGCGCCTGCCTGGCGCGGGGGGAGGCGGCACAGATTTTTCAGCCCGGCCAGCACGGCTCCACCTATGGTGGCAATCCCCTGGTCTGCCGGGTCGGCCTGAGCGTGATCGAGACCCTCGAAAAGGGCCAGCTGTGTGCCCACGCCGCGGCACTCGGCCAGCAACTGCTGGACCGGTTTAGCGAACGGCTCGCCGGGGTGGCCGGTGTCACCGCCGTACGTGGCCGGGGCCTGATGCTGGGCATCGAGCTGGATCGCCCCTGTGCGGCGCTGGTGTCCCTGGCGCTGGCGCAAGGCCTGCTGATCAATGTCACGGCGAATAATGTCGTGCGCCTGCTGCCGCCTCTGGTGATGACCGATGAGCAGGCGCAGCAGCTGGTTGACCAGCTCACTCCGCTCATCTGCCAGTTTCTTTCCAGCCACTAAACGCCCATTGATAGAGCGAGACTAGCGAACTATGCCTGTGCGTCATTTCCTTACCCTGAACGATTTAAGCCGCGAGGAATTACGGCGTCTGATCCAGCGCGCCATAGAACTGAAGGCCAAGCATAGGGCGGGCGAGATTTTTGAGCCGCTGAAGAATAAGGTGCTGGGTATGATCTTCGAGAAGTCCTCCACCCGTACCCGCGTTTCGTTTGAGTCGGGCATGGCCCAGTTTGGCGGGCATGCGATCTTCCTCTCCTCACGCGACACCCAGCTCGGCCGCGGCGAGCCCATCGAGGATTCGGCCCAGGTGCTGTCACGCATGGTGGACGCGGTGATGATCCGCACCTTCGAGCACGACATCATCGAACGCTTCGCCTGCCACTCGCGGGTGCCGGTGATCAATGCGCTGACCAACGAATACCATCCCTGTCAGTTGCTGGCGGACATGCAGACCTACTTTGAACATCGCGGCGACATCGCGGGTAAACGCGTGGCCTGGATTGGCGACGGCAACAACATGTGTCACTCCTACATCAACGCCGCCCGGCAGTTTGATTTCCAGCTGGCCATCGCCAGTCCCGCCGGCTATCTGCCCGATACGCAGATCCTCGCCGCCGGTGAAGGTCACGCCCGCCTGGTGGACACCGCCCGCGAGGCGATACGCGGCGCGGACCTGGTGGTCACCGACGTGTGGGCCAGCATGGGGCAGGAAGACGAGCAGGCCGCCCGCGCGCAGGTGTTTGCCGACTACCAGGTCACTGCGCAACTGATGGCGCTGGCCCAGCCCGATGCCCTGTTTATGCACTGCCTGCCCGCCCATCGGGGCGAAGAGGTCGCCGCCGAGGTGATCGACGGGGCACAGAGCGTGGTCTGGGACGAGGCCGAAAATCGCCTGCATTCGCAAAAGGCCCTACTGGAATTTCTCATCGGTTGATACCCGAGCCGGCCTGCTGAGAGCACCCACCCTGATGACGATTTTGCCCCGCCCCAGCGCAGGTGATCTGGTATCATATCCGGAATGATTCTCACTCACGCCGCCACTGACCGAATGTCCCACGCATGATCCCCCTGCTCGAGCTACGCGATATCGAATGCCGTTACCGTGGCCAGACCGTGGTCAGCGGCCTGTCGATGCACGTCAATCGCGGCAGCCTGGTCTGCCTGCTGGGGCCCAGCGGCTGTGGCAAGACCACGGCCCTGCGCGCCATCGCCGGTTTCGAGCCCATCTATAGCGGCGAGATTCGTATGGACGGTAAGACCCTGTCGCGCCCCGGTTACGCCCTGGCCCCGGAAAAGCGTCGGCTCGGCATGGTGTTTCAGGACTACGCCCTGTTCCCCCACATGACCGTGGAGGACAACATCGGTTTTGCGCTGCGCAAGAATTCGGCGGAGCAGCGTCGCAAAACGGTGGATCGCATGCTCGACACGGTCGGCCTGCAGGCCTTCAGGAACCGTTATCCGCATGAGCTCTCCGGTGGCCAGCAACAGCGGGTCGCGCTGGCCCGCGCCCTGGCGGCGCAGCCGGAGGCGATCCTGCTCGACGAACCCTTTTCCAACCTCGACGTGGATACCCGCGAACGCCTCAGCGTGGAGGTGCGCGATATCCTCAAACATGAAGGCACCACCGGCATCCTCGTCACCCATCATCAAGACGAGGCCTTTGCCCTTGGCGACCAGGTCGGCGTCATGAACGGGGGCCGGATCCTGCAGTGGGACACCCCCTTCAATCTCTACCATGAACCGAATGACCGCTTCGTCGCCAACTTCATCGGCCAGGGCACCTTCCTGCAGGGCAGTATGGTCAACACCGATACCGTCAATACCGAGCTGGGTCTGCTGCGGGGCGACCGCGCCTACAAGTGGCCCCCGGGCACCCGTGTGGAAGTCCTGATCCGCCCGGACGACATCGTGCCCGACCCACAGAGCAGCCTCAGCGGACTCATCATCCAGAAGGCCTTCAAGGGCGCCGATGTCCTGTACACACTGGAGCTGCCATCGGGCCACCAGGTCTTATCGCTGTTTCCCAGTCATCACGACCACGCCATCGGCGAGCGGGTCGGCATCCGCGCCGAGATGCACCATGTGGTGGCCTTCACCACAGACTGAGGCATCCGCGCAGCACGGCAACCGCCCTCTCTCTCGTTTTATCGGCAGCCTGTTGCCGAAGGCCAGGACACAAAAAAACGCGCCACCCTGCATCAGGGGGCGCGTTTTTTATATCTGCTATCTGTCTACTATTTATCGACTGTGCCGCGAACATACGATTGTGACGGGCTTTACCGACCCTCGTTAACCGCCGGCATTACAGACCAGAGACATACTCCGCCACAGCCTCAATCTCTTTGTCACTCAGGCCTTTGGCGACCATGGCCATCATGCCCGCCGGATCGTTCGCCCGCCGGTCGGCCTTGAAGTCATTCAGCTGCTTGATGAGGTAGGCCTTCTGCTGGCCGCCGATCACCGGGAACAGCGAGTTGTCCTTGCCCTTGCCCTTGCCGTTTTCACCGTGGCAACGCACACAGGCGGCATAGGTACCCAGCTCTTTGTTGCCATTTTCAAAGATCTTGGCGCCGGTCTTGGCGATGGTATTACCGGAAGGCTGACCCTGCATCGGTTTCTGGCTGGCAAAATAGCTGGCGATGTCCTGCAGGTCTTCACGGCTGGCCACCATCGCCGCCATGGCGCTCATGGTGTCATCCTGGCGATTGCCCAACTGAAAGTCCTGGACCTGCTTGAAGATATAACCGGCAAACTGACCCGCCAGGTTCGGGTATGTGGCTGGATCAATACTGATGCCATCGGCGCCGTGGCAACCCTGACACAGCTCGGATTTTTCCTTGCCGGCCTTCGCATCGCCCTCGCCCGGCACCATACCACCGGCGATCGTCGTCTCTGCACCCACGCTCCCTACAGCCGCCATCATCGTGATGAGTGCTGCCCATAGACCGATTCTTTTCATCATCGACGTATTTCCCCTGTTTTCTAATTTATTATCTGTGCTGTGTTTTATGTTTTAAGCCTGGTTATCAACCAGGGGCCCGATCGGGCTCTTGTGTAGGGTGACATTCGGATATCACCGCCCCTCCCAAAACTCAGCGCCCAAGTATATCAATCCGTTCCCTCGCGTCAATTCCAGCGCCGGAGACGGGGACACGGAACCCCTCCCCCCGCGCCAACGTCTTAAACCATTGTGGATAAAGCACCCAGACTCGTCCCCGCTCATAACCCGTGATTAAGAGTAGCGGCCGGCCCATTTGAGCTCTTGCCACAATGGAGTATGATCTGCCCACAAGTGTCTGATCTCCTGACAATTACATGTATACAGGGACGTCCAATGGCCGACCCTGTCACGGCCCTGCCCAGCTATCGTCGCTGGTGGGAAAACCCGTGGCCAAACTGACCCGAACCACCAACAAGGACTGGTACCTTGCCGTACCCCAATAAATCATGATTAAACGATCTCGCCTGTTTTTCGCCTTCTGCATGTTGTGCCTGGCTGCCACCGCCTCAGCGGAGGTACGCTACGTGGTCGACACCCTGATCATTACCATGCGCTCGGGACAAAGCACCCAGCATCAGATCCTGCGCACCTGGCCCAGCAACACCAAACTCGAGGTCCTCGAGACGGCGGAAGACTACAGCAGGGTCCGCGGCCCGGATGGCACCGAGGGCTGGGTACTGAACCAGTACATCACCGCCAAGCCCACGGCAAAACTCCTGCTGGAGGCCGCCAATCAGGAACTGGCCAAGCTGAAAACCCGCAATGAACAACTCACCACCGAGCTTGGCGCGCTGCGAGATAAAGAGGGCAACCTGAGCAAAGAGCAGCAAACACTGTCCCGCGAAAACAAAAAACAGCTGGAAGAACTGACCCATCTGCGCCGGGTCGCCGCCAAACCCCTGCAACTGGAAAACGAAAATCAGCAGCTGAAAAAGGACCTGCTGAAACTGGAGAGCGAGCATGACCTGCTACGCCAGGAAAATCAGATGCTGGGTGACAGCTCAGACCGGGAATGGTTTATCAACGGTGCGATCACCGTCTTTTTCAGCGTCCTGCTGGGGGTTTTCCTGCCCAGCCTGCGACGCCGCAAGAAATCGGGCTGGGGGGCCCTGTAGCTTACTGAGGTAAGTCCCACCCAACAAAAGGCCCGCGACGGTGTCTCTCCGTCGCGGGCCTTTTTTGCTAAAGCGCCGTGGTCCTGTCGGGTCGCCGTTACGCCAACATCAACCCTTCTCCACCTGACTCACATCCCGCACCGCGCCCTTCGAGGCCGAGGTGGTCATCGCCGCATAGGCACGCAGGGCGGCCGATACCTGACGATCACGATTGACCGGCTTCCAGGCCTTGGGACCCCGGGCCTCCATCGCCGTCCGACGCGCCGCCAGCTCTCCATCGGAGATCGCGACACGAATGCTGCGATTGGGGATGTCGATCTCGATGGTATCGCCCTCTTCCACCAGCCCGATGGCGCCGCCCTCGGCGGCCTCCGGCGAGGCATGGCCGATGGACAGGCCCGAGGTGCCGCCGGAAAAACGCCCGTCGGTCAACAGGGCGCAGACCTTGCCCAGGCCTTTCGATTTGATGTAACTGGTGGGATACAGCATCTCCTGCATGCCCGGCCCGCCGCGCGGGCCTTCGTAGCGAATGATCACCACGTCGCCGGCGACGATTTTGTCACCGAGGATGCCTTCCACTGCCGTATCCTGACTCTCGAAGATACGCGCCGGACCGGAGAACTTGAGGATGGACTCGTCCACGCCCGCGGTCTTCACCACGCAACCGTCCTCGGCGATATTGCCGTACAACACCGCCAGGCCACCCTCGGTACTGAAGGCGTGTTCGATGTTGTGGATACAGCCGTTCTCACGATCGGTATCGAGATCCGGCCAGCGTTTGTCCTGACTGAAGGCGGTCTGGGTCGGCACATTGCCGGGGCCGGCGCGGAAAAAGGTTTTCACCTTTTCGTCCTGGGTCTGCATCACGTCCCACTGTTCCAGGGCCACTTTCAGACTCTTGGCGTGAATCATCGGCAGCTCGTTGTTGAGCAGGCCGGCGCGGTCCAGCTCGCCGAGAATGCCCATCACGCCGCCGGCGCGATGCACGTCTTCCATGTGATATTTCTGCGTCGACGGGGCTACCTTGCACAGGTGCGGCACCTTGCGCGACAGCCGGTCGATATCGTCCATGGTGAACGGCACGCCGCCTTCCTGCGCCGCCGCCAGCAGATGCAAAATCGTATTGGTCGAGCCGCCCATGGCGATGTCCAGGCACATGGCGTTTTCGAAGGCCGCGAAGCTGGCGATGGAGCGCGGCAGCACCGAGGCATCGTCGCCTTCGTACCAGGCCTTGGCCAGCTTGACGACGAGATGCCCCGCCTCCTTGAACAGGCGTTCGCGATCGGCGTGCGTAGCCAGCATCGAGCCGTTACCCGGCAACGACAGACCCAGCGCCTCGGTGAGACAGTTCATGGAATTGGCGGTGAACATGCCGGAACAGGAGCCGCAGGTGGGGCAGGCGGAGCGTTCCATCTGCATCACGGTCGCGTCATCGGCCTTGGGATCAACGGCGGACACCATGGCGTCCACCAGATCCAGGTGTACCTCCTGGCCCCCAATCACCGACTTGCCCGATTCCATCGGCCCGCCGGACACAAACACCGTGGGGATGTTCAGGCGCATCGCCGCATTCAACATACCGGGGGTGATCTTGTCGCAGTTGGAGATGCAGACCAGGGCATCGGCACAATGGGCGTTGACCATGTACTCCACCGAGTCGGCGATGATCTCGCGGGAGGGCAGCGAATACAGCATGCCGCTGTGACCCATGGCAATGCCGTCATCCACCGCGATGGTGTTGAATTCCTTGGCCACGCCGCCGGCCTTCTCCACCTCGCGCGCCACCAGCTGGCCCATGTCCTTCAGGTGCACATGCCCAGGCACAAACTGGGTAAACGAATTGGCGATGGCGACAATAGGCTTGTCAAAGTCGCCATCCTTCATGCCGGTGGCGCGCCACAGGGCACGGGCACCGGCCATGTTGCGGCCATGGGTAGTGGTTCGGGAACGGTATACGGGCATGGGAGTCCTCTCGGTACGATATATTAAGCAGTACAACAAACAAGGCGTACAGTCAGCACGTGGCAATCAGCCTGACATAATAGCAAAGCGGGGCGCAACCCTGCTAATACTGTGGTTCGTTGTCTTCAGAGTCTGTGAAAAAACCGTCGGCCGTAGCTAGGGCGCTTAAGCAGCGGCGAATTCAGGTAGCAAGTGCACCACTCAATAATCCATAGAAGCTTAAGAGCAGCTTAAGGGGTCAGAGCCCTTTAAGCCGTGATCTGACCCCCGGTTTTTTGAACCCGGTTGTTAGGTGTCTTCAGCGGATGTCGTGCCTCAATCGGCAGCGGTGGGCAGTTCCAGCCAGAAGGTACAACCTTCACCGGGGGTGCACTGCACCCCGATGACGCCGCCCATCAATTCCATCAGGCGCTGGGAAATCACCAGCCCGATACCCACGCCATCGATGGCGCCGCCTTCCTTGGGCAGGCGATTGAAGGGCTGAAACAGCTCGGCCAGCTGTGCCTCGGTCAGGCCTTCGCCGGTGTCGGTCACCTCGATGCGCAGGACACCCGTCGCACTCAGCACCGAGCGCAGGATCACGCGGCCCTGGGGACGGTTGTATTTCACCGCATTGGACAGCAGGTTGAGCAGCACCTGACGCAGCCGCAGCTCATCGGCCCGCACCAGCAGCGGTCCCTGCGGGGAGGTCTCGTCCACCAGGCTCAGGCCCTGTTTCTGCAGCGAGGGCAGGATAAATTCCACACTCTGTGCGAGCACCTTGCGCCAGGCGACATCCTTGCAGCTGAGCTGTAGCTTGCCCGCGTCGATCCTGGCCAGGTCCAGTACCTCGTTGATCAGGCTGAGCAGGTGCTGGCCCGCGCCCTGAATGATGCCCAGGGACTCCCGCTGTTCATCCGTCAGTGGGTCGTCATCCAGCTCCATCATCAGCTCGGTAAACCCCAGGATGGCATTGAGGGGCGTGCGCAGCTCATGGCTCATGCGCGAGAGGAATTCCGACTTGGCCTGACTAGCGCTCTCGGCGACCAACTTGGCCTGGATCAGCTGTTCCTCCGCGATCTTGCGCGCCGTGATATCGGAATCCACACCCCGGTACCCGGCCAGATTGCCCGCCTCGTCAAACAGCGGCACCCCATTGGTCAGCAGGCACACCCGATGCCCCTCCCTGGTCAGGTTCCAGTTTTCCAGATCCTTGATGGGGGCCTGGCCGGCGACAATCTCCGCGAAGGCGTTGGCGATCTTCTCCGCCTCATCCGCTGGCATAAAGTCGAAGGGGGTGCGGCCAATGATCTCCTCGGGGCGATAACCGAGGATGTCCTCCACCCGTCCCGAGCAGTAGGTGTACACGCCCTGGGCATCCACTTCCCAGATCCAGTCCGACATACTCTCGGCGATGCCCCGAAAGCGCAGCTCACTCTCACGCAGGGTCTGCTCGGCCTTTTTGCGCACCGATACGTCCAGCACATAGCCCTGATAGTGGCTGATACGGCCCGCAGCATCCCGCACAATCTGGGTGTGGTCCTCGACCCAGCACTGCGTGCCGTCCCTGGCCACCATGCGGTAGTCCTCATGCCGAAACTGCGTGGCGCCCACAGCGGAAAAATGCGCGACCTCGTCAGCCACCCGTTGCCGGTCGTCAGGATGGATAATGGCGTCGTACCGGATATGGCCCGCGCAAAACTCGGCCTCGGTATAACCCAGCACCAGGGCGACATTGGGGGTGACGAACTCAACGGGCCAGTGTTGCTCATTGCCCCACCGAAACACCATCACCGGCCCCTGGCTAAAGGTCGACAGGTCCACACAGATCCTGTCCTGCTGCAATACCGGCTCACCACTGGAGCCCTCTACCGCCTTTTTCGTCATCGATGCCATGCCTGTCTTTTTGTTGCGTTCACTTCAATTAGCGGTTTTCGGATAGCACAGAGGTTAAAATAATTCCACGTCTACCTCTGCGTTGCGGGCGGACTGCTCGGCCTGCCGGGCCATCTCCAGCGCCTCTTCGACACTGCGGCCACTCAGGATATAGTCAAACATCCGTTGATCAGACTCGACGGTGTACTTGGACTGGCCACCGATTCATCCCCGTCCTGCAGGGATCCGGCGATCTGGGCGATAACCAGGTCGAGCATCATTACCGACTCGCGCACCTGGCTCCAGTCGAGATCGGGGTTATCGGAATTTGAGGGGCGAATACGGTTTTCGGAATCGGGCACAGGGTCTGTTCTCGTGATGGTTTAACGGATTTCCATCAGGCTATAGCGGTCCCTGCGGTAGTCACTTTAGCGGACGGTAACTATCGGTTGCGATATTGTTAGCGACCGGCCAACCAGAACCACCAGACAAAAAAACCGATCAGCAGCAGGCCGCCCAGATTGACGAGGACTTCATTCACCGGCTCTCAGCGCCTCCCGGGCGGAAAAGGCGCAACCGATTGGCGTTAGTCACCACGGTGACCGAGGACATGGCCATCGCCGCGCCGGCGACGATGGGATTCAGCAGCAGCCCCAGCACGGGATACAGGACCCCCGCCGCCACCGGGATGCCCACCACGTTATAGACAAAGGCGCCGAACAGGTTCTGTTTGATATTGCGTACCGTGGCGCGCGACACCGTAATGGCGTCGGCCACGCCGTGCAGTGAACCGCGCATCAGGGTGATGTCGGCGCTCTCGATGGCGATGTCAGTGCCGCTGCCGATGGCAAAACCCACATCGGCCCTGGCCAGCGCCGGCGCATCATTGATGCCGTCGCCCACCATCCCCACCACGGCGCCCGCCGCCTGCAGCTCCGCCACCCTGTCGGCCTTGTCCGCCGGCAACACCTCGGCGATAACCTCGTCCACCCCCACCTCACGCGCCACCGCCTCGGCGGTGATGCGGTTATCCCCGGTCAGCATCACCACGCGGATACCCTCGGCCTGCAGGCGGCGGATGGCCGCGCGGGAATCGGCCTTGACCGGATCGGCCACCGCCACAATACCGGCCAGCTTACCCTCCACCGCCAGCAGCATGGGCGTTTGCGCCTGGGCGGCCAGCCTGTCCACTTCCGCGGCCTGCGCGCCTAACATGATCTGGTTATCCTGCATGAACCGGCCATTGCCAAACAGCACCCGCTGCCCCTCAATGACCGCACTGACCCCGTGACCGGCAACCGCGCTGAAATTCTCCGCCGCGACCCATTGCAGCCCCCGCTGCCGGGCCGCCGCCAGCACCGCCTCGGCCAGGGGATGTTCCGATCCCGCCTCGATACTGGCCGCCAGGCGCAACAGGCCCTCCTCGTCCCACTCGCCCACCGGCAATAGCCGGGTGACGGTCGGCCGGCCTTCGGTCACCGTGCCGGTCTTGTCCAGCACCACGGTGGTAATCTGTCCCGCCCGCTGCAGGGCGTCCCCCTGGCGGATCAGCACCCCGTATTCCGCCGCCTTGCCCACCCCCACCATGATCGAAATCGGGGTCGCCAGACCCAGCGCGCAGGGGCAGGCGATAATCAGCACCGTCATGGTGGTCACCAGCATGTAGCTCAGACGCGCCTCCGCGCTGATCCCCAGCGCCTCTGCAAAGTTGAACCAGGCCAGACAGGTGAGCACCGCGACGATCATCACCAGGGGCACGAAGACCGAGGCGATCCTGTCCGCCAGACGGCCGATAGCGGGTTTGGTGTTCTGCGCCTGTCGCACCAGCTCGATAATGCGCGCCAGGGCGGTGTCCTTACCGATGCGCCGGGCCTGAAACAAAAAGCTGCCGGATTTATTGATGGTGCCGCCGATCACCTCGTCATCTTCCGCCTTGCTCACCGGCATGGGCTCGCCGGTGAGCATGGATTCATCCACCGTGGAATGGCCCTCGATGATCACCCCGTCCACCGCGATCTTT
Organism: Gammaproteobacteria bacterium; assembly: GCA_032250735.1. Classification (NCBI taxonomy): domain Bacteria; kingdom Pseudomonadati; phylum Pseudomonadota; class Gammaproteobacteria; species Gammaproteobacteria bacterium. The sequence goes on along the minus strand of JAVVEP010000001.1, from coordinate 107,797 downwards.
TCGCCGGGGCGCACCCGCAGGGTTTCGTTCAGGCCAATCTCCTCGATTGGCACATCGCGCTCCTGACCATCGCGCAGCACCCGCGCGGTTTTCGGCGCCAGCCCGATCAGCCGCTGAATGGCCTGCGAGGTCTTGCCGCGGGCGCGCATCTCCAGCGCCGAGCCAAAATTGATCAGCGCGATAATGATGGCCGCCGCCTCAAAATAGACGTGTTGTGCCGATGCAGGCACCAGACTAGGGAGCAACAGGACGATCACCGAGAACACCCAGGCCGCACCGGTGCCCAGGGCGATCAGGGTATCCATATTGGCATTGTGATTGAGAAAGGAGGTCCAGGCGCCACGGTAAAAGCGACCGCCGGAATAGACCATCACCGCAAGACTGAGCACGGCGACCGCCAGCCAGAACCACCAGCCCCACCCCGTCAGGGGCGGCATCGCGCCCAGCCAGCCGCTGACCAACAGGGGCAGGCCCACCAGCCCGGCCACCCCCGCCTGTAGCAGGCGGGTACGATACTCGGCCAGTTCCGCCAGCGCCTTTTCGGATTCATCCGCCGCGCCCCGCAACTCGGCGGCCTGATAACCCGCCGCCACCACGGCCTGGATGAGCGGCTCGGTGGACGTCTCGGTCTTCACCGTGGCGGTGTGCTCGGCAAAATTGACCGTCGCCTCCGTCACCCCCGGCACGGACTGCAGGGCACGCTCCACCGTGGCGACGCAGCCGGCGCAGCTCATGCCGCCAATGGACAGTCGCACCGCAGTCTGCTGCGGGCCTTTGTCGCCGGTGTCGGGCATATTCACTGCCTGGCGGTACGCATGGCGAAGTGTTTAGCGGCGAAGGGATTAGCCACTCTTCACCACCGCGGGGTAGCCTTTTTCCGTTAGCGCCTGGCACACGGCCTGCGGGTCCACATCACCCTGCACTACTGCCTCGCCGGCGGCCAGGTCGAACTGCGCGGCGACGAAGCCGGGCAGGGTTTTCAGGGCCTCATTGGCCGTGGCGATACAGCCGTCGCACTTCATGCCCTGCACATAAAACCGGGTGCTTGTTTCCGTCATCGCAGTAACCCCTTTTTATCATTCCACCATTATCGTTCCGCTCACACTACACCTGACCGTGAGGCCGCGCGTCAGGCGCTGGCCAACAGGTCCCGCACCTTCTCCAGCTTGCCGCGCACCTGCATGGCCAGCGGCTGCACCTCGGCGCCCTCCACCAGGCCCAGCACCGCGGCCGGATCCATAAAGGCCACCGTGATGGAGTCGTCCTCTTCCTCGCGCACCAGTACATTGCAGGGCAGCAGCAGGCCGATGTCCGGCTCGGCGTTGATGGCCTGGTTGGCCAGCACCGGATTACAGGCGCCGAGAATGGTATAGGGCCGACGATCCACATCGATCTTGGCCTTCAGGGTGGCCTTTACATCGATGGTGGTGAGCACGCCAAAACCCTCTGTCTTCAGGGCCTCGGTGACCTTGTCGACCACCTCATCAAAACCGCCGGCCACGCTTACATGAAATCCATACATCTTTCTTCTCCTCAGTGTCTTGTTTGGCGGCCTTCAAACAGGCCGCGGGTAATCGCTATTATAGATGCCGCAAGACTGTCGCCTTCCCGCCCTCTTCTCAACCGCAGACCGGCCGCTACCGGCCGCGTTGCTGCATCTCATACCAGGCCTCATAGACGGGTTGCGGCCAGAGCGACTGAAACCAGGCGATCACCGCCGCCACCTCCTGCTCGTTGAGTGTATCCTTCCACGCCGGCATTTTGCCCTGCCCATTGGGGCTACCCTCCCTGATCAGGGCCGCCAGCCGCTCCCGGGAATGGTGCCAGGCATGGCCCGAGCCATTCAGCGGGGGCGCGGGGAAATGGCCGTCGGCATCCGGCTGGTGCCAGTTTGGCGCGCCCTCGGCGCCCGCCCCGTGACAGCGCGCGCAGTGGCTCTGAAATACCCGCTGACCCAGCGCCTGCTGCTCGGCATCCTGCTGTCGTGGCGGCGCCGCCGGCACGGGCAGGCCGCCGATCTCCTCCCGCCCATCACAGGCCGACAGGGTCAGCAGCAAAAGGCTTGCGGTCAGAGTCTGTGAAAAACGCATATCGACCCCCTATATTTCATCCCGAAAAAGACCCGCCATTTTCCCGGCCCCATTTTCCCGGCAAGAACCGCCTAATGCGGATGATCGCTGTGGCCGTCCGCATGCTCATGGGGTTCTGTCGTGACGGGCGGGGTCGTCGGCAGCTCGCAATCGATCACCTCTTCCTCCGCTGAGGGTCTGGCGTCAGGCGCGGACGAAAGCGAGCCATGATGATCATCGCCCCCGGCCTGCCCGTCGTGCGCATCGGCATGGCCGTGGCTGTCGGTCTTGGGCAAGGACATTACGCCCAGACCGTAACGGTACACGATCTCCCCGCCATGCCAGGCGGTGGTCAATAGCAGCCCGCCGGCCAGCAGTAGGCCCGCCAGCAGCGGGCCGTTGATTGTCCGCTTCGCCCGCGCCCGTAGCGCCGACCAGACCGCCAGCACCAGAAACAGCACAGCGGTCAGCAGCGCCCAGTTGCGATGCTCGGTCATCGCCGCATGGGAAGGCGTATCGTGCGCGACACTGTTATAGGCAACGATGCCCGCGATCACGGTCAGCACGGTCACCGCCGCGCCCAGCCACAGATTCCACTGGGCGACGATCTCCCACTGACGACGCAGTGCGACATTGCCCACCAGGCGGGCCACCACAAACAGCAGCACGGCGGTGAGTAACAGGCCCACCGTAAAATGCACCAATATCGGGTGCCAGTTGGGAATAATCTCAATCATCGCTCATCCTCATTGTGGGTTTTACCGGCGCAAAGTGCTGCTACCAGGCCTGGGCAGCCGCCGCACCCAAGGGTATTCACTCCGCAAAAGTTTTTGTCATCGCACAGCGGGCCCATGATGTCATGCAGGCAATGGCCTGCAAAGCCAGCGTTTGCGCAAGCGCGGGGCCCGGCATCTCAGGTTATACGATTCAGGCGACGCGATTCAGGTATTCCAGAGCATAGCGCTGGCCATCATGACGAAGCCGGGTCAGCCCGGCGTTATCGACCCTGATGCGATAGGCCGCGCCCGCGTCGGCATTCAACACCCTGGCGACCACCGCCCGCACCACGCCCGCATGCGCAACCACCAGCACCTGCCGGCCGGGAAAATCCTGTACGAGGGCATCCAGCGCGGCCGATACCCGTGTCGAAAATTCTTCCCAGGGTTCGGCACCGGCGGGGCGATACCTGACGGGATCACGATAAAAGGCGGCGTATGCCTCTGCATCCTGTTGCTGGATCAGGGCCGGCGACTTTCCCTCCCATTCACCAAAACCCACCTCTTTAAGGCGGTCATCCACGCTAACGGCGATGCCGTGCCGCGCGTGCAGGGCCTCTGCAAACTGCCGACAGCGTTGCAGTGGCGAACTGACAATCTGCGTCCATGGCGGCGTCGCAGGCATCGCCGCCCACATCTGTTCCCAGCCCCGCTCACTGAGTGGGTCATCCACCCGGTGACCACGAAAACAGCGGCCGCCCTCGGGCTCGCCGTGTCGAATCAGATCGATAACCGTGTCGCGCATACGATAACTCCCACTCAAGACCTCGGCATAAGGGTATTTCACCATGCCTGCCAATCACGCTAGACTCTGACTCAGGATGAATACGGACATTCACTGGAGGGTACGATGAACGCCGCAGACCTCGGCCAGACATCGTCAAGCATATGGATATCGTAAAAGAATACAAATTTGGCTACTGCACTGTTCAGCAGCGGGACGACAACATCCTGGCGTTTGAAATCCAGGATGGCATTGAAGTGGATGCCGCGATGGTCGACGAGTTGATTCATGTTGCCGACACGGCCATCCGCGGTCCGTTTGGCATCCTCTCCAATCGCATCCACTCCTACTCGCTATCCTTCGCGGCAATGGACGCGCTGGCGCACTACGACCGGATGAGCGCGCTGGCCATCGTGGTTCACCATAGCCGGACCCGCATGCTGGTGGAAACGCAAAACTATTTCATCTCGGCGCTGAGCAAAAAACCCATCAAGGTATTTCTGGATACCGACGCTGCCATCCGCTGGCTGCATGAGCGCCTACACGAATTGCCGACGGACACGTCAGGCAACCGTCAATAACATCATCGGGTGAGCGCCACAAACAGGCTGGGCAGTTTTTCGGGCAGGCGTTCCACATGATCGATCACCGTGTAATTCTTGCCAAAGATGTCGGTCACATAGTCATCCGCCTGCGGATCCAGGTTCACGCAATGCGTGTAGATACCCAGCTGGTCCAGCTCCTGCACCGCCTTGTGCGCATCTTCGATAAGCAGCCGCCCATCACTCACGTCGATATCGGACGGCTCGCCGTCGGTCAGCACCAGCAACAATTTTTTATCGGCCTGTTGCGCGCCGAGATAATGTGCCGCATGGCGCAGGGCGGCGCCCATGCGCGTGGAATAACCCGCTTCCATTGCCGCCAGGCGCGCCTTGACCGCATCGTTCCAGTTTTCACTGTAGCCTTTGATGTGCTGATAGCGCACTTCGTGACGCGTATTGGAAGAGAAGCCGGCTATGGCAAACGAATCACCCAGGTGTTCGATAGACCAGCCCAGCAGGGCCACCGCTTCCTGGCTCAATTGCAGAATGGTCTGCTCACTGCCTTCCGCCGTATCCGCCAGGGAGGCGGAAAGGTCTAACAGCAACATGACGGCAATATCACGGCCATCGTGTTTGTGGCTCATGTTGATACGCACATCCGGCGTGCTGCCACTTTTCAGGTCGATCAACGAACGGATCGCCACATCCAGATCCAGCTCGCTGCCCTCTTCCTGGTAACGCACCCGCACATAGTGTTGCGGTTTGAGCATGTCGAGAATCTGTTTCAGGCGCTTGGCCAGGGCCGCATGCTTTGTCAACAAGGCATCAATGTCCGCCGCATTGCCCGCGGGGTGCAGGCTTTCGTAGAGGCTCACCCAGTCCGGACGATAGCTCCTGGTCTTGTAGTCCCACTCGGGGTAATGCCGTGGCGGCAGACCTTTATTTTCCTCTTCTGCCTGTTGCGCCTTCCGTTCCTTGTCAAACTGTTGCTCGTCATCGCTCTCTTCGATATACAGCCACAGATGACGATTGTCATCACGATAACTCACTTCGGTATCCTGAAAATGCACCTTCGGCAACTGGTCTGACTGGCGACGGGTACGGGCGATAAAGGCTACCGCCAGCCTGGCCACCTCGGCGGTGGTGATGTCTTCCGGCCTCGGCGCTGACACCATTAGCGCATGAAAGCGCGCGGTGAAGTCCAGCACATCCACATTCACATAGCCGTGCCCCTCATCCAGAATGGCATACGACAACATGGCCAGACGGTGGCGAATACACGACTCCACTTCCGTCTGACAGGCATCCTCTACGGGGCGCGGATGCAGGGCAATGAATAATTTACGCAGCCCCGGATAGTCACGCATGGCGAGGTATTCCACCCGGCAGTCTTCCAGCAGTTCAATAGCGACCCGCTGAAATGGGCTGTAATTGTCGGCGATGATTTTTGTGGACCAGCGCTGATGCGCGGCCATGTGCGCCAGCAGGGCGCGATAACGGTCGATACCCTTTACACCCGGGCCTGCCTTGCTTTCTGAAGACGCGGCCGATGGCGGTGAGAAATCGTCATACACATCCGGTACCCGCATACCCAGCGCGTCAAAATACGGCAGCGGTTTACGCAGCTCATCAAAGGCGGAGGAATACGGCAGCAGACGCTGCCTGGTCTGCCATAGCGCCTTCAGGTACAGGTCAAGCCGGCGCTCGTTGTCCATAAACAGGGTGCCGTGACGTTCCCGCTGCAGGATGGCGCGACTGTCGGCGGACTGCAGGGAGAAAAAATCCCGCTGCCGGTCAGGGTGGCTTTCATAGTTGCGGATCCCGTAATCCATCCAGTTTTTCAGCCCCTCCAGTGAGAGCTGACTTAACAGATAGGGGATCTGCTCCAGCAGCTCTGGCAGGCCGGGACTGGGAATGGTGGTATGAAAGCCGTGAATGGAACCCGTGGTGCGCTCCATCATATCGAGCAGCAGGTCGATATAGCCTTGCAGTGATTTTTCACTGCCAAGCCTGCGGGCCGCTTCGGCAATGGTCTGCACAAAGGGGGGGATCGCCTTGCCATTGGGTGAACGCGACATCTTCCACACCGTTTGCGACACCAGCGACAGCGTGCCCTCACCCAGCGCGGAGGCCACCTGCGGCATCTCTTCGAGATACACCAGCACCGGCTCAAAGCCGCGCCCGATCATACAGATCAGGGAGGCGCCCTCGATATAATCCTTGACGCCCTGCCCGGAAAGGCAGGTCAGCGCCTCCTCCATGCAGTCGCCAAACACCTTGTCCAGGTCTTTGAAATTGCATTTCAGCTGTGCGCGGAAGGCGTCCAGTTCGGCTTCAGTGATCGTCATAGGCTTGTGCAGAGCAGTTAATGACTAACGCAAAATAGCCAGCATACAAACTGTGCCGCTGATCGTTATGCAAAAACGGCATCAATGGCGTGATCCAGCGTGCTGCGGATATCGGCATCATCGGTAATGGGCCGCACCAGGGCCATGCGACAGGCATCCTCGGCGGCGATGCCCTTGTTCATCAGCATGGCGGCATACACCAACAGGCGGGTGGAGATTCCCTCATCGAGACCGTGACCTTTCAGGTTGCGGGCAGTATGCGCGATTTTCACCAGTTTTCCGGCGTTTTCCTCATCAATACCCGCCTCTTTGGCAATGATGGCGACTTCGGTCTTGCTGTCGGGATAGTCAAAATCCAGCGCCGTAAACCGCTGTTTGGTGGACTGTTTCAGGTCCTTCATCAGGCTCTGATAACCCGGGTTGTACGAAATCACCAACTGGAAGTCCGCATGCGCCTCCACCAGCTCGCCCTTTTTATCCAGCGGCAGGGTGCGGCGATGATCAGTGAGCGGATGGATCACCACGGTGGTGTCCTGGCGCGCCTCAACAATCTCATCCAGATAACAGATGGCGCCGATGCGGGCGGCCACGGTCAGTGGGCCGTCCAGCCAGCGGGTGCCGTTAGTGTCCAGCAGATAACGCCCGACCAGATCCGAGGCCGTCATGTCTTCATTACAGGCGACGGTGATCAGCGGCTTGCCCAGCCTCCAGGCCATGTGTTCTACAAAACGGGACTTACCACATCCGGTGGGGCCCTTGATCATCACCGGCAGGCGTGCGGCATAGGCGGCCTCGTAAAGCGCAAGCTCCTTGCCCTGTGGCTGGTAATAGGGTTCTGTCTCGACGTTATACTGGTTGCTGTCACTCATCGCATTCACCGTTTGGGTTAACAGGTTTGTTTATTTTTACGCCGTGCGCGAGGCCGGCGTAAAAATAAATCGCCTGGGTTGTTTCATTGGCAGGGAAAAAAAACCCCCGCCAACTGGCGAGGGTTTGTGTTGCACGGGCAGGCCGATAAACGAAACGGTTTACTTGTGCACGCCCAGCTTTTCGCGCCAGCCGGGATAGATCTTGTCGGCATCGCCCGGGAAGGACTCGAAGGCGCGCGCAAATTCCTTGTGCTCTTTCGCGTATTCGATCGGATCCGCACCCTGCTTCCAGCAGTCAAACGCCTGATGCAATGATTTTGCACCGGCGGCTGGAGAATCGATATGGCCGTAAGCACCGCCACCCGAGGTGTTGATGACGTTACCGTGACCCAGATTTTCAAAGAAGCCGGGCAGACGCAGTGCGTTCATACCGCCGGAGATAATGGGAGTGGTCGGTTTCATGCCATACCATTTCTGGTAGTAAACCGGTCCCTGACATTCATCACGCTCAATCATGTAGGCGATCAGTTTGTCTTCCTGGCCACCTTCCATCTTGCCGTAGCCCATGGTGCCCACGTGGATACCCGAGGCACCCATCAGACGTGACATCTTGGCCAGAATGTAGGCGGTGTAACCACGCTTGGAAGAAGGCGAGGTGATCGCGCCATGACCGGCACGGTGGTAATGCAGATACTGTCCGGGATATTGACGACGTGCCGTGGTCACCATGCCGGGGCCACCGACATAACCGTCGACCAGGAAGGCAACGTGCGAGGCATTTTCACCAAAGGTTTCCAGAATGTAGTCTGCGCGTGCGCACATTTCATGATAGTCATCGGCCGTGATGTTGGCGGAGAACAGCTTGGCCTCGCCAGTCTCGTCCTGCGCGCGCTTCATGGCATCCGCCACCAGCGGAATGACCTTCTTCATCGGGCAGAAGACCTGGTTGCCCTGCGGCTCGTCATTCTTGATGAAGTCGCCACCCAACCAGAACTGGTAGGCTGCATCGGCAAATGGCTCGGGACGCAGTCCCAGTTTGGGCTTGATGATCGTGCCGGCGATGTAACCACCGTCTTTCATCGGCCGGCCCAGGATGCGCCACATGTCCGAGATGTCCATTGCCGGACCATCAAAGATCTGCAGCATTTTCGGCGGCATGAAGAAATCAAACATTTGCGCGCATTTCACGTCGCCCATGCCCTGGTTGTTACCGATGGCCAGGGTCAGGAAAGACACGATCATGGCGCGGCCGTCGATCACGTTGCGGTCGAACAGCTCGTTCGGGTAGGCGATCTTCATGATGCCATTGGCTTCGTCGATCTCGTAGACCAGCGCATCCACGCCCTTGGTGAAGTCATCCGTGGTGCAGACCTCCACGTTGGTGCCGGTGGACGATTCCGCGGCAAAGTGGGCCGCCGTTTCCAGGTAACCGTGACCATCGGCAGGCGTCATGGTGTAGGCCACCAGGATGTGCTTGCCGCCGGCAACCAGGTCTTCTTCTTTCAGACTCAGGTCTGAATAACGCGCTGATTGATCCATTTCCATCTCCTGTACAGTTAGAATTCGGGTCAACAGATACTGTCTGAGCGCGGCTCTCACAGGCGCCAAGCCTGTCAAAAACCCTAACAAATGTATCTGTATCGATGTGGGAGACGGATCCTACGCGGAGATTTCTATAAACAGAAATCATTTAATTTCATAGTTGCCATAAGCATTTACTTATGGAAACAATAACTCTTTACAAAATAATGGCTTACAAATATTGCGGGGATTAACCGAGCAAACACGTCGGAATAGGTACGCCACACAGATGGCGGCAGGCGGGAGGAGGATTACGGCCTTTTCCGGGGGGGAATCAGGGGCACGACATTTTCTAGTTCGCAGGCCTTCTGGCGTTCCGCAATCCGTGCCGCCAGTTCCCGGGCCATGAAGTCATGCACCTGTTCGAGGATCACCCGGGCGTGCATATGGTAGGTCTTCAGGGTACAGGGGACGGGCTGGTGCAGGCTGCTGCGGTGCCCGCTCTGAAAATCTGTCCAGGCCAGTATCGGCAGGTCATTCGCATCATGATCGACCACAATCCAGGCCTCGCGCTCCAGGATCAACTCCAGGCTGCGCAGGCCGGTCAGGGGAATGTGCAGCGTCTGCTCGATGCGGTGGAAGGCAAGCTGCACCCGATTGAAATCGGCGGCGGAAACGGTGGTCTCGGTCAGCTCATAGACGGGGATGTCATCAAGGCGCCAATTCATCAGCATCACCTCCGGGAGACCCATCGGACTCAGGCGGGCGGGCTCCTCATGTTTCGCTTTGCTGCGATCGCCTGCATTCGCAGTGCTGTCGGTAGCGGTTGCCCGCTACGTCGACTCAACTACTTCAACGGCCCGGGGCAAAAAAGCTGAATGGACCCTGTCTCATTATGAGGTCAGCGAGGCAAACAGCTGCGGCAATTTTTCGGGCAAGCGCTGCACGTTGTCAATGATGGTGTAGTTGTTTTCACCGAAGATGCGTTTCACATAGTTGTCCGCCTGCGGATCCAGGGTGAGGCAGTAACTCAGGACGCCCCGGCTATGGAGTTCCTCCACGGCCTTTCTGGTGTCATGGCGCAGATGCTGCGGATCCCGCTCGTCGATATCCGCCGGTTCGCCATCGGTAACGATCAATAACAACTTGCGACGCTCGGGTTGTTTCAGCAGATGGGCCGCGGCATGACGCATGGCCGCGCCCATGCGGGTGGACAGCCCACCTTGCATGCCGGCAAGGCGCGATCTCGCCTCATCGTCGAAGTGCTGATTGAAGTCCTTAAAACGATAGTACTGCACGTCATGACGGCCATCCGAGGCAAAGCCGTGCAGGGCGAAGGGATCACCGATGCCGTTGATGGCCGTCGACACCAGGGTTGCCGCCTCCCGCGTCAACTGCAGAATGGTTTTATCGGAGCCGGCCACCGTCTCATTGGTGGATTCCGACAGGTCCATCAATACCACCACGGCCAGATCGCGGGTCTTCAATACATTGCGCATGGTAATGCGCGGATTCGGCTGTTCACCCATGCGGATGGCAACCATGGCGTCGATGGCGGCATTGATGTCGATCTCATCACCGTCTTCCATGTTACGGATGCGCTGCACGCCTTCCGGGGTCAACAGATCGATAATCTGTTTAATGCGATGGGCGATGGGTTTGTATTCGGTGAGAATATTCTCCACGATGGCCGGGTCGCCCTTCGCCTGACGGCGCTCATAGACCGTCGTCCAGTCAGGACGATGCAGCTGCACCTGATAATCCCATTCCTGATAATGAAAGGGTTCCGAGACCCGTTCCCTGCCCCACATTTCATTGAAGCTTTTGGTGGTCTGCAGGTCATCTTCATAGGGGTACAACTCGGTCTCGCAGGTCCAGATCTCCTGCGCGTCATCACCCGCCAGCTCGCAGTCCACCTCGTTGGCCATTTCGATGGCGCTCACGGTCCGTCGCACCTGACGCTGGCTGGCCGCCAGATAATCAACGCCCTGATCCCAGGCAAACTCCTCAAATTCCCAGACGAAGCGATTGTCATCGCGATAAGGGATACGGATCCTTTCCAGGATGCGCAGGCTCGGCACCTCGCGGCGGGCGGAAAACAGATTGAATAATTCCATGCCCATGTGCCAGGAAAACTGATTGTTGTCCTGCTGCTCAGCGATCTGCGCATGGAAGCGGGCCACCAGGGCATTGACCTCTTCATCAGCGCCGCTGACGTCGGCATCCAGCAACATCAGGGCGATCTCCTCCAGGGCCTGCATGGTGGGGTGTTCCGGGGCATCCTCATACTGGATGCTGAGCAGCGTGCGCCAGAGTTTTTTCAGGCCGGGAAAGGCCTTGATGGCCTTGTATTCGATGCGTGCATCTTCCACAAAGCCGATGAAAAACATCTGTGCCGGACTCAGCTGCTCCGCGGAAATGCGTCGCTCGGTGTAGCAGAGATGGGCGGCCATGTGAGCGGCCGTGGCGCGATACAGCTCCAGCCCCGGCAGCTCGCCAATGCCGTCAACGGCGTCCGGCATGTGCACAATATGCGCCTCGATATAGGGACGGAAATCCGTGTAGTCCGCACCGGTCGGGCGCAGGAAGAAATCCCGCCCCCACAGGGCGCGCAGGTAAAAATTCAGTTTGCGCTGGACATCGATGAACAGGGTGCCGCGTCGTTCCTTCTGCAACACAGCACGACTGTCCTGCGACTCCAGATTGAAATACGAGGTCAGATTATTGAAGTCCCGTCGATAGGCCTGTGCGCCAAAATTCGCCCAACGGCGCAGACCGCTGAGGGTCAGTTTGGAAAGCAGTTCGTCCATGTGATTGAGCATCGGCCGCAAGCCACGTGACGCCGTGCTCGCGAGCTGATGGATCAGGGTGAGATAACCCCGCAACAGTGCCGCATCACCCAGACGCCGCGATGCCGTCGGCAAACTGTTGAACAGCAGTGAGATGACCTCACCCGAGGTCATGGATGACAGTTTCATCGCCGCCGTCACGCAGTCGCCGATGATATCCTCACCACACTCCTTGGCGACCAGGGGCATATCCTGCAGATAGGAGATCACCAGATCCTTGCCCCGCCCCAGCCCGGCGAGGCTCCTGGCGCCTTCCAGATAGGTCTGCAATCCGGCGGGCGACATCACATGCGCCGCCTCCACAAAGGTGCCTTCCAGCACGTCACGGATTTCGGGGGCAATGCCTTCCAGGTACTGTTCGTAATCTTCGAGTTTTATCGCCATAAGAATTCAAATAAAAGAATAAAGGGCAAAGATAAAAGAGTAAGGCGCTAAATTTTTTGCCCGACTTTCATCTTTTCCCTTTTATCTTTTCTCTGCCTTTAAGCAAAAAATGTCTGCACGGCGGCATTGAGGGTGTCACGCATATCGGGGTCGTCCGTCAGGGGCGTCACCATGGTCATGCTGCAGGCCGCGATCGGGCTGACACCCTTGTGAATGAGCTGACCGGAATAGACCAGCAGGCGCGTGGAGATGCCTTCATCCAGACCATGGCCCTTGAGGTTGCGGGCGCGATGGGCGATCTGCACCAGCTTGGCGGCGGTGTCCTTGTCCACACCGGATTCGCTAGCGACGATATCCACTTCAATCGCCTCGCCCGGATAATCAAAATCCAGCCCGCCGAAGCGCTGCTTGGTGGACTGCTTGAGATCCTTCATCAGGCTCTGGTAACCCGGGTTATAGGAGATCACTAACTGGAAGTCGGGATGCGCCTCAATCAGCTCACCCTTTTTATCCAGCGGCAATGTTCGGCGATGATCGGTCAAGGGGTGGATTACCACCGTGGTATCCTGCCGCGCCTCCACCACTTCATCGAGATAACAGATCGCGCCGAGACGGGCGGCGGTGGTGAGCGGGCCGTCCTGCCACTTGGTGCCTTCCTTGTCTAACAGAAAACGGCCAACCAGATCCGAGGCCGTCATGTCTTCGTTGCAGGCCACGGTGATCAGCGGCTTGCCCAGTTTCCAGGCCATGTATTCGACGAAACGCGACTTGCCACAGCCCGTCGGACCTTTCAGCATCATCGGCATACGCGCCGCATAGGCCGCTTCGTACAGCGCGATTTCATCGCCCACCGCTGCATAGTAGGGCTGTTTCTGAATCTTGTATTGTGCAATATCGACAACAGACATACGTTATCCTCTATTTCTCATCATCGGTTTCGACCTCACCACTCCAGCCGGCGGCCCGCGCATTGTGAATGGCCGCGCCATGAAATTTCTCGTGTCGCTCACGTAGCTCGGGTGGTAGATGGCTCATCAGGCAACCATATTTGTCCCATTCGGCATTTACCTTCTGTAACAGGGCATCCACCCCGGCCAGATTCCAGCCTTCGCAGGTCTCTGTTTCCGGAATCAAGCCAAACACCCACGCATCGCGAATGATCTTGCCGATCGTGGTCATGCCGCCGTTGATATCATTGTTGATGCCAACGTATTTATCGGGTTTTGCCATTTGAAAATCTCGTCGTGTTAGCGGGACAGGTTAGTGACCGAGGCCTTTCTTCTGGCAACAGCGCCCGCAGCACATTCCTGCCTATAAAAAAGCCCCTGCCCGACATGATGCGACCAGGGGCTTTTTATGTCGATGCTATCGTCAGTCTTTATACAGACTCACCGCGATAGATCACCATTGAAGCGCCTGCAGATTGCGCGTAATTGTCAAACCCGAGCAGACGCACGTGGTTTTTCGGATGCGCCTTATGACAAGCCTCCACTTCGGACAGAATGACGTCCACATCGGTTTCGCCAAACATCGGTAGCTTCCACATGTACCAGTAATTGCTCATCGCATTTTCCGGTTCAGTATGCTCAATGCCAGGGTTCCAGCCTTTGCTGACAATGTATTCGATCTGGGTACGGATCTGCTCTTTTGTCAGTGCCGGCAGGTATGAAAAGGTTTCAAACTTGCGGCTCGCGGTATTGGCCAGGCTTGATTTGTAGTCTTGCATTTCACTCATGATCTTGTCGCTCCAATTAAGTATTTCAATATTCAAAAGATGCCGTGCGCAATTGCTGGCGCTCTGGAATCAGGAGAAAAGTGGAAAAATGCAAGATACAAGTAAAAACAGCACACAAACTTACTTGTATCTTTGCCCTTGTAGCTTTGCCCTGCCTATTTATGCGCAACGTCCAGCTTGTCGACCGTATCGAATTCGAATTTGATTTCTTTCCAGGTCTCCATTGCCATCTTCAGTTCGGGGCTGTGTTTCGCCGCGGTGGTAAGGATGTCTTTACCCTCTTTTTCCAGTTCGCGACCGGAGTTACGCGCCTCAACACAGGCCTCGACCGCAACACGGTTGGCCGCTGCACCGGCAGCATTACCCCATGGATGACCCAGGGTGCCACCACCGAACTGCAGCACGGAATCGTCACCGAAGATGTTGACCAGCGCCGGCATATGCCATACGTGGATACCACCGGAGGCCACCGGCAATACGCCCGGCATCGAGCCCCAGTCCTGATCGAAGAACAGGCCGCGTGAACGATCTTCCTTGATAAAGGAGTCGCGCATGGTGTCGATCCAGCCCAGGGTCGCCTCACGGTCGCCTTCCAGCTTGCCGACCACGGTGCCGGAGTGCAGGTGATCACCGCCGGACAGGCGCAACACCTTGGTCAATACACGGAAGTGGATACCGTGGTGGGGGTTACGATCCAGCACCGCGTGCATGGCACGGTGAATGTGCAGCAGCATGCCGTTGCTCTGGCACCATTGCGCCAGCTGGGTGTTGGCGGACAGACCGCCGGTCAGGTAGTCGTGCATGATGATCGGCGCGCCAATCTCTTTGGCATATTCGGCGCGACGCATCATCTCGTCAGCGGTCGGGGCCGTCACATTCAGGTAGTGACCCTTGCGCTCGCCGGTCTCGGCCTCGGCCTTGTGGATGGCCTCCATCACGAAGTCGAAACGGTGACGCCAGCGCATGAACGGCTGGGAGTTGACGTTTTCGTCGTCCTTGGTGAAGTCCAGACCGCCGCGCAGGCCTTCATAACAGGCGCGGCCGTAGTTCTTGGCCGACAGACCCAGTTTGGGCTTGATGGTGCAACCCAGCAGCGGACGGCCGTATTTGTTCATGATGTCGCGCTCAACCTGGATACCCTGGGGCGGTCCATTGCAGGTCATCACGTAGGCGATGGGGAAGCGGATATCTTCCAGACGCAGGGCGCGCAGGGCCTTGAAGCCGAACACATTACCCACCAGCGAGGTCAGCACGTTGACCACCGAACCCTCTTCGAACAGGTCAATGGGGTAGGCGACAAAGGCGTAGAAACAGGTGTCATCACCCGGCACGTCTTCGATCGCGTAGGCGCGGCCCTTGTAGTAATCCAGGTCGGTCAGCAGATCGGTCCACACCGTGGTCCAGGTGCCGGTGGAGGATTCAGCGGCAACCGCGGCCGCCAGCTCTTCACGCGGAATACCTTCCTGTGGGGTGATCTTGAAACACGCCAGAATATCGGTGTCCTTGGGTGTGTAGTTGGGTTCCCAATACGTTTCGCGGTACTCTTTGACACCCGCGCTATAGCTCTTTTTAGCCATCTTGAATTCCTCCGGAAAAGTTAACGATCAAAATCTACCTGGGGACAATGAAGTGTAGGACAAACACCCGACAGGCCCCGTTACAAATCCAGGTAAAACACTATGGTATTTACCCGAGTCAATTACTGCGGATAATCCTACCGGGTTGTTGAAATAAGTAAATTAAATATTTATGATCGGTACCATAATCTTTTACTTATGTCTAAATCCGCGGTTAAGCCACGGATTCAGCTTCTAGATAAGGCCCCATGTCATGCACTTTACCCTGCGTCAGTTTCGCGTCTTTGAGTCCGTTGCCAGCCACCTGAGCTTTACCCAGGCCGCCAAGGCCCTGCATCTCAGCCAGCCGGCCGTGTCCATGCAGGTCAAGCTCATGGAGGAACAGGTGGGGCTGCCGCTGTTCGAGCAGCTCGGCAAACAGATCTATCTCACCGAGGCGGGGCAGGAGATCTATCACTACAGCCGGGCCATCGGGCAGCTGCTGTCCGAGGCCGAGGAGGTGATCAATGAGCTCAAGGGTTCACACCGGGGCCGGCTCACTATCTCCGTTGCCTCCACCGCCAACTACTTCGTGCCGACCCTGCTCGGTACCTTCCATGACCGGTTTCCCGATATCACGGTGAGCCTGGATGTCACCAACCGGGAAACCCTGCTGGCGCAGATGGATAAAAACGAGGTGGATCTGGTGGTGATGGGACAGCCCCCCAAGGAGATGGATATCGAGGCCGGTATCTTTATGGAAAATCCCCTGGTCATCATCGCGCCCCCGGACCACCCGCTGGCGCAGCAACGCAATATTCCGATGTCGCGCATGGAGGATGAAATCTTTCTGACCCGCGAACGCGGCTCCGGTACCCGCGGGGCCATCGAACGCTTTTTTGAACAGCACGGGGTGCGGCTCAATACCGGCATGGAGATCGCCAGTAACGAGGCCATCAAGCAATCGGTGCAGGCGGGGCTGGGGCTGGGGCTGCTGTCGCGCGACACGCTCGACATGGAACTGGCCCTGAAGAAACTGGTGATCCTGGACGTGGAGGATTTTCCCATCGTCCGCTACTGGTACGTGATGCACCGCAAGGGCAAGCGCCTGTCCGGCGTGGCACAGGCGTTCAAACAGTTTTTACTGGAGGAGGCTAACGCGCTGCTGCACTCGGCCCCCAGGGATTGATCCGGTCACTCACTGCCTCATCACTACTAATAGATATCGCAGCGCTCCGGATGATGCGCCACCGAGGCATACGCCGTATCGTAAAGCCGTTCTTTACCACGGCGACTACATTCCACGTACACCATGTCCAGCGCCTCGCGCGATTCACCCGCCGCATCGCCCGCGCCCGGCAGGGTACGACACACACAGCGTTTCACAAACTTCATCAGGGCCTTGTTGGACATATGGTTTAGCGCACGTTCGAGCTTCTCTATTTTCACCGCGACATCTCCATGCAGTTGTTCTTGAGGTCGGATAACCCGTAGACGTTTTCACCTGACGGCGAGGTTCCCCTGGGGGCTATCCTTTCGCCCTTTTTATCGGCGCGGTAGCAAACACACACAAGGGAGTGTTGTGACCGGCGTCACAAAACGGAGAACCCGGCATTATCCGGCAGGCGCGTCCACCTCCTTGCGAGGCGGGAATGACATGGCCATACTTTGAAAATAAACAAGTTTGGAAATAAACAACTTTGAAAATAAATCTTGATGATCTTTATCGGATTATCGACAATCCCGACAAACCCACGACAACAGTCACCACACCACCCAAGGAGATACCGCAGATGAACAAACACACCATCCTGGCCACCACCCTGCTACTCGGCACCCTGTTTGGCGCCAGCGCCGCACTGGCCTGCGACGCCATGGGCCCCAGCACCCACATGGGCAACCTGATGTCGGTGGACGCCGCCACACACACCTTCACCATCCGTGACGCGCAGTCCAGCAGCCCCATCACCTTCGTCGCCAGCGAGGAAATCATCACCGGCCTGAAGGGTTTTGCCGGCAGCCTGATGGTGAACTACGAAAAGAATGCCGATGGCGGTTTTAATGCCGTCGGTGTCACCTTCTAGGCAGCACCTCAGGACACAAAAAAGGCGGCTCACCCCGCCTTTTTTGTGCCCGCCAAACGCTCACGCCCACCGTCAACACCGTAACCTTTTTCATGTATTGCCTGAGGACCAGAGCCTCGGTTGGCTCAATCCACCCTACAGTTTGACGCGCACCTTGCCGACAATGGATTGACTCACCACTTCCGGTAAAACCGGTAGACCACGGCCATTACCCATCCACGGATCACGCATGGATCACGCAGAGGGCGGTCAGATGATTGTTTTACTGAAAGGGACACTATGAACATCTCACGTCGCGAATTTATGCACATGCTGGCCACCGCCTACGCGGCCGGATTCTGGGGTACGGCCAGCGCCGCCAAACTGACGACACCGACCAACGAGGCCAAACACCTGTACGATCTGCCGGCCTTTGGCAATGTCTCGCTGATGCACTTCACCGACAGCCATGCGCAGCTATTACCCATCTATTATCGCGAACCGGACACCCACATCGGCACCGGCGCCATGACCGGCGAGATACCCCATCTGGTCGGCAGCTATTTTCTGGAAAAATTCAACATCCCCCGCAACTCACCCGAGGCCTATGCCCTGGCCTATATGGATTTTTCCGAGCTGGCCCAGAAATACGGTGCCATGGGCGGCTATGCCAACATGACCACCCTGGTGAAGCAGCTGCGCGCCAGCCGTCCCGGCGCGCTGTTGCTGGATGGGGGTGACAGCTGGCAAGGTTCGGCCACGGCCCTGTGGACCAATGCCCAGGACATGATTGACGCCTCGCTGTTGATGGGGGTGGACGTGATGACCGCTCACTGGGAATTCACCTATGGCATGGACAGGGTGAAGGAGGTCATCGAAAACGACTTCGCGGGCAAGCTCGATTTCGTGGCCCAGAACGTGGTGGACTATGAATTTGAGGACCCGATTTTCGAGCCCTATGTGATCAAAGAGGTGAACGGCACCCGCGTCGCCATCATCGGCCAGGCCTTCCCCTACACCCCCATCGCCAATCCCCGCCATATGGTGGCCGATTGGCAATTCGGCATCAACGAAGAGCGCGCCCAGAAAATGGTGGACCGAGCCCGCGACGAGGGTGCCCAGGTGGTGGTGATGCTGTCCCACAACGGCATGGATATCGACCTGAAGATGGCCAGCCGCATCACCGGCGTGGACGCCATCCTCGGCGGCCACACCCACGATGCCATCCCCGTCGCCAAGCCCGTAAAGAACCGCAACGGCCAGACCCTGGTGATCAACTCGGGCTCCAACGGCAAGTTCCTGTCGCTGCTGGAACTGGAGGTCCGCAACGGCAAGGTGCGCGATTATCACTACCGGCTGGTGCCCATCTTCAGCAACCTCATCGAGCCGGATCGGGCCATGGCGGAGCACGTCAAAAACGTGCGCGCGCCCTTCCTGCAGAAACTCAATCAAAAACTCGCCGTGTCCGACGACCTGCTGTATCGCCGCGGCACCTTCAATGGCACCTTCGACCAGCTTATCGTCGATTCCCTGCTGCGCGAAAAGGGCACCGAGATCGCCTTTTCTCCGGGCTTCCGCTGGGGCACGAATATCCTGCCCGGACAGGACATCACCATGGAGGATGTCATGTCGCAGACGGCCATTACCTATCCGGCCACCGTCGTCAACGAGATGACCGGCGCCAGCCTCAAGGAGATTCTGGAAGACATCGCCGACAACCGTTTCAACACCGATCCCTATTACCAGCAAGGCGGCGATATGGTGCGCGTGGGAGGGCTGGATTACAGCATCGACCCCATCGCCGACAAGGGCAAGCGCATCAATGACATGGAGGTGAAAGGTGTAAAGATTGAGGCCGGCAAGAAATACAAGGTCGCCAGCTGGGCCAGCGTCGGCAAGGATGTGCAGGGCAAGCCGATGTGGGATGTGGTTGCCGAATATCTACAGGACATGAAGACGGTCAAGGTCGATCACCTCAACATGCCAAAGATCAAGAACATGAAGGGCAACCCCGGCATTGCCGATGAGCTGAGTTAGACCTGTCAGCAGCCCGGTGTCACAGGGTGGTTTTCTCTGCCAGCGCCATCACCGATACGCCACAGTTTGGAGCAAGCCCTGCGCCATCACGCCCGCGACGTCTACTCCCCTGGCGCCTTACTCGCAGCCGCCGGCCACGCAGATTTCCGTCGGCGTGCAGTTCTCGTTACAGCCGCCGCAGTGTTCGGTGTCGTTGTTGATATCCACCTCACAACCGTTGGCAACCTGGCCGTCACAATCGCTATAGCCATCCTTACAGCGCGCGATCGCCACCTGTCCCGCCTGGCAGATACCCTCGCCACGCAGCACCATCACCAGGGCATTTTCATCGACCTGGCCATTGCAGTTGTTGTCCCGCCCGTCACAGCGCTCGACGGCCCCCGGGTAAATAGCGGCATCGCTATCATCACAGTCCCGACTGGCGGGCACGCCATCGCCGTCGGCGTCCACACAGGACGGATCGGTGCTGCCGGCCTCGCAGCGCACGACCGGCGGCGCCAACAGCGTCCCCGGCTGCTCCGATCCCGGCCTGGCCTTCGCCACCACAGGATCGCAAAAACGGATCACCGAGAGATCGATCAGCGCGCCGGCGGGCACGCTCACGCCGGGGTTGCGATTCAGCAAACGCTCACCGAGGCGATAGTGAATGTCGTATTTCCCCTGTGGCAGGTTCGGCAGTGCAAAACGCCCGTCCTCACCGGTGATCACCACGTAGGGCAGACCGGGGATGTACACCTGCATGCCCTCCACGCCGCCCGCGTCACAAAAATTGACCTGGCCCTGAATCGAACCCGTTTTTGATTTTTCCGCGGCGACCGCCGCCAACATCAGGCCTGCACAGACGACCGTTACCACCAGCTGAAAACCAAGACGCATGTTCGATCCCTTATCCATCATCGTTAAAAAAATAATCACCGCAGGCCCGGAGGGGGCGACTATAGCAAAGCGCTCCCCGGGGTGTCCTGCCGCAGGGCGATTTTTCGCCAATAGTGGCTATAATTTGCGGGTTGAAAATATAAAGGTAGCCAGCCCATGACCTCCGTCAACATGCCGCGCGACGATGCCGCCATCAAGATCGCCAGCAAGTCCACCGACCGCACCGTCAACCCCGTTGAACCCTACCCCAGGGCGCAGGCCCTCACCGCGCATGAGGATGTCACCCAGACACCGCCCCGCAGTGCGCGCCGCCAGGATGAGCGCCGCAAAAAGCATCGGCGCCAGCAGGCCATGCCGGTGATCCTGGACACGCGCGACACCCATGATCGCCGCAACGCCGTCCGCCAGGGAGAGCTGGGGCCTGAGGATGAGGCCGGGTCGGAGCAGCAGACCGGGGTGGACTATTATACCTGACGGGGCAAAGGCCACAGCCCGAGTAAGAACCCGTGCTATACCGGCACCTGCCCAAACGTCTACCGCACTCCACATCCATCCACAGGTCATCCGCCGTACAACCGATCCACAGTGCGCCGCAGTCATAGTCCGCCGACAGCGCATGAACGATCGCCGTTTCGAACATCTCTGCGGGTCGCGCATCCGCCCTGCTATTTTCCGCGTTTGGCGACATACACACCCGGAATCCAGGTCTTATGGATTCGGGTGGTGGCCGCTAGGTCATCGTTCGCGTCATCTACAAAGCGGAAATGGCTAAGCCCGATGCGGATCACATCATCATGGCGCAGCTGAGCCTGCTCCAGACGTTGATCATTGACGAAAGTGCCATTGGTGCTGCCGCAGTCCTCAATAAAATAATCAAACACGCCCGGCTGGCCGGAGACAGAGCGGGCCTCAATCACCGCGTGGCTTTTGCTCACCAGCTCGTCATTAAGGGTGATATCGCTATCCGGCCCACGGCCGATACGCGACAGCTGGCTTTCCAGCCGCAGGGTCATGCCGTCGACGTTACCCTTGAATTGAATCAATGCTGCCATACCACCACCTCTTGGCGACTACCGCTGGATCAATCGCTGCCAGAAACGCGACGCAGTCAAAGGCTACACGCAATGAAGACGAATTTCACGCCCCGGCTGCTACACTGTTTTCAGGCGGTTTTTATGCGCCGCACAACGGCGGGAGGAGTAACACATGTCAAATCACACCTACAAACTGATCGAGCTGGTCGGTTCATCCACCACCAGCACCGACGATGCCATACACAATGCGATCGAGCGCGCCTCAAAAACCCTCAGGAACATGGACTGGTTTGAGGTGACGAAGACACGCGGCCACCTGCAGGACGGGATGGTCGGGCATTTTCAGGTGACGCTCAAAGTCGGCATCCGACTCGACGACTAGCCCGCATTTTTCCCACTACCACACCACCCCTTGAAGGTGCCGGGTTTTGTCTCCGCAACCGGCCACGGAGGGCCAGGTCAGCGCCCTGCCTTTTATCCCGCCGCAGTAGACAAACCCTCAATAAAAATGTCATATGGCCGACTTCTTTCCCTTGACAGCGGGGGGAGGATGCAAGTATTCCTAATATAGACCCGGTCAAAAACCGAAAAATAAAACGCAACCATCTGAATTAAAAGAGAATTATGGGAAAATCACTGGTCATCGTCGAGTCGCCGGCCAAAGCCAAGACTATCAATAAGTACCTGGGCAAGGATTTCATCGTGAAATCCAGCGTGGGTCATATCCGTGATTTGCCCACCAGCGGCGGCGCCTCCGGTGCCTCCAAAATGGACGCCAAGGCACGCGGCAAACTGGCGGCCGAGTCCCGCAAGCTGAGCCCGGCGTTGCGCGAAAAACGCAAGCAGGAACGCGCCGCCAAGGCGCTCATTGCCCGCATGGGGATCGACCCGGAACACGACTGGGAGGCCCACTACGAGATCATGCCCGGCAAGGAAAAGGTGGTCGCGGAATTGCAGAAGCTCGCCAAGACGGCTGATGCCATCTATCTCGCGACCGATCTTGATCGCGAAGGAGAGGCCATCGCCTGGCATCTCACCCAGGCGATCGGCAACGATGTGCCCTACAAGCGCGTGGTGTTTAACGAGATCACCCAAAACGCCATCCAGGAGGCCTTTTCCAAACCTGGCACGCTCGATACCGACCAGGTCCATGCACAGCAGGCCCGACGTTTCCTCGATCGCGTGGTCGGTTATATGCTGTCACCTCTGCTGTGGAAGAAACTGGCCCGCGGCCTTTCTGCCGGTCGCGTGCAGTCCGTCGCCGTACGCCTGGTGGTGGAACGTGAGCGGGAAATTCACGCCTTCGATCCGGAAGAATACTGGGAGGTGTTTGCCGACCTCCGCACCAAGCACAGCGAGGCCCTGCGCCTGCAGGTCGTCAAGCAGAATGACAAGACCTTTCGCCCCCCCAACAAGGGACTCACGGATGCCGCCCTAGCGATCCTGCAGCGCGCCGATTACCGGGTCGTGAAACGCGAACTGCGCCCCTCATCGAGCAAACCGAAGGCACCGTTCATCACCTCGACCCTGCAACAGGCCGCCAGTACGCGGCTCAGTTTCGGCGTCAAAAAGACCATGATGATGGCCCAACGCCTGTACGAGGCCGGTTACATCACCTACATGCGAACCGACTCCACCAATCTCAGCAGCGAGGCCGTCGCTGCGGTGCGCGACTATATCGGCGACAAATACGGCAAACAGTATCTGCCGGAAAAACCCATCTCCTACAGCAGCCGCGAAGGCGCGCAGGAGGCGCATGAGGCGATACGCCCCTCCAATGTGCGCACCATGATGTCCGACCTGCAAAATGTCGACAAGGATGCCGTGCGCCTTTACGAACTCATCTGGCGCCAGTTTGTGGCCTGCCAGATGCCGGCCGCCCAGTTTGACGTCACCACCTTGAAGATCGATGCCGCCGGCTTTGAGCTGCGCGCCAAGGGCCGTGTGGTGCGTTTTGATGGCTGGACAAGGGTGCTGCCGCCACAGCAAAAAAATGCCGACGACGTGATCCTGCCCGCGGTCGCTGAAGGCGATGTGCTGTCACTGGTCAGGCTGGACCCCTCGCAGCACTTCACCAAGCCGCCGCCTCGCTACAGCGAGGCATCGTTGGTGCGCGAACTGGAAAAACGCGGCATCGGCCGTCCGTCCACCTATGCCGCCATCATCTCCACGATTCAGGACCGCGGCTATGTCACCGTGCAAAATCGGCGGTTTTACGCCGAAAAGATCGGCGAGATCGTGACCGAGCGGCTGGTCGAGAATTTTGAAGAGCTGATGGACTACAGCTTTACCGCCAAGATGGAAGAGAAGCTCGATGCCATTGCGGCAGGCACCAGCAACTGGAAAAACGTGCTGGATGAGTTTTACGAGGACTTCAAATCCAAGCTCGCGGCTGCCGATCAGGATGAGGGTGGCATGCGGGGCAATGATCCCATCACCACCGACATCGCCTGCTCCAGCTGTGGACGGCCCATGCAGATTCGCGCCGGCTCGACCGGTGTGTTCCTCGGTTGCTCCGGTTATGCGCTGCCGCCGAAAGAGCGTTGCAAAACCACCATGAACCTGATCCCCGGCGATGAGGCCGTGGACGCAGATGCCGATGAGGAGAGCGAGGCCCGCGCACTGATGGAGCGGCATCGCTGCCCCCTCTGCGGTACCGCCATGGACAGTTACCTGATCGATGAGCACCGTAAACTGCACATCTGCGGCAACAGTCCCGACTGTAGCGGCCACGAGGTCGAAACCGGTAAATTCCGCATCAAGGGCTACGACGGACCGATCATTGAATGTGACAAGTGCGGTGCCGAGATGCAGCTAAAAACCGGCCGCTTTGGCAAATACTTTGGCTGCACCAATACCGAGTGCAAAAACACCCGCAAGCTGCTGCGCAATGGCGAGGTCGCGCCGCCCAAATCCGACCCGGTACACATGAAGGAACTGCCGTGCGAGAAATCGGAAGGCTATTTTGTGTTACGCGATGGCGCCGCCGGCATCTTTCTCGCCTCCAGCGCCTTTCCCCGCTCGCGTGAAACCCGTGCGCCGCTGGTCAGGGAACTGCTGCCGCATCGCGCCGAGCTGGACCCGAAGCATGACTACCTTTGTGATGCGCCGGTGGAGGATGACAAGGGCAGGCCCAGCATCATCCGCTTCAGCCGTAAGAGCAAAGAACAGTATGTGATGACCGAAGACAAGGAGGGCAAGCCCACCGGCTGGACGGCCCACTACATCGATAACCAGTGGGCGATCTCCAAGGCCGCAAAAAAGACGGCCGTGAAGAAAAAGACAGCCAAGAAGAAAGTCGTCAAGAAAAAGGCCACCACGAAAAAATCCGTGAAGAAAAAGACGGTCAAGAAGAAAGCCGCCAAATAGCGACTGCTGCGGACAGTCGCCCCTGCCTGCAGCATTTATCTCACGCCATTATCGGCCTGCGATAATGGCCTTCAGAAAACCGAGATAGGCAGCATTGTCCCACTCCTGGCCACCCAGCACCTGGAACCGGATCACACCCCCGGGATCCACCAGATAGGTCGCGGGCAGGCCTCGGGGCTGCCAGGCCTCGGTCACCAGACCGTCGCGATCCATGAGCGGCACCAGGTCCGGGCCCAGCATGCCCAGGAAGGTAAACACCGTGTCTTCGCTTTCTGCGGTATTCACTATCGCCAGCGCCAGGCGCTCGCCCTGCATCTTTTCCACCATGCGCTGGATCGCCGGGATCTCCCGCCGGCAGGGTCCGCACCAGCTTGCCCAGAAGTGCACAAACACCCATTGGCCTCTCTGCTCCCCGAGATCAAAACGCTGGCCATCGATATCCTCCAGCACCAGCGGCGGCGTCTCGCGACCCGTGACAGGCAGGACACCTTTGGGCGGCGTGATGCCGGTGGCAGTGTGTGGCGGGCGCTCGTCGGCAACGGCCAGTCCGCCCAGCAACAGGCAGATCCCTAGCAACCCACAGCGTGTCAGGTTCATGGCCTTTTCTCCCCGGGTACAGGGCCGCAGGCGAGATTGTCGATGCGCGCAACACGCATACCCTTGTCACCTGCCGGGCCGAGCGCAAAGCGGGCAAGCAATGAAAATGGCCGATCCGTCCTCTCCACAATGACATTGCCACCCTCGCTCTCGTCGGCCTGAAAGTCCAGCCGCTCGGGCAACAGCGTCCACCGAAAGGTCGACTGGGCCGACAGGGGAATCTGCATTGCCGCCCACTGCTCCGGCCACCGATTTCGGGGAATACGCGTTAGCTCCTGCTCGCCGGCCACAAAACGCCACTGACTCATATCCAGCCAGACAACATCCCGACTTTTATTTTTGAGCACCACGGTAAAAAAACAATATCGGGAAAGTTCGTCGATCATCACTGCCGGAAACCCCCGCGCCTCGAAAAAGGCCGCCATCTGTTCCACCGACCGGGGCAAGACGCGCAGGCGCATCAGCTCGTCTTCGTATGCGGGCACGACGACCTCATCCGCGGCCTGCGCGCACAGGGCAAACATCACAAACAAGGCGCTGCCGAAAATTCTCAAACGCATGCTGATACCCACCCTCTCCGTTCCACTTTCAATGCAGAACAGTAACACTCACGAAATACACCACGATAGCTTACGCCGAAAGAAAGTGGCGTTGCCGTTGTTGTGTGCGACTCGGCTGATTGATCGCGATGCATCAAGCGCTGCAGCGGAGATCGCGGCAGATAACGTACGGGGACTTCAGCGCCTCGGCAGAGCCGAGGCCATAAGTGACAGTGGGTTTAGAGGCCCAGTCGGGATTCCAGCTTTTTGATCTTCTGGCCCATCTCCACTGAGATCTTTGCCAGCTCCTGACGCAGGAAGATATTTTCAATATTCATTTCCAGATGAAAGGCCAGTTTTTCCAGGGTCTCACGGTCGGCATCATCGAAGTTGCCACGCCCCTTGTTCAGTACCTGAATTGCGCCGACGACCTTTTTCGTCGTCACGCCATGCACCGGCACACACAGTGCATTGCGGGTAACAAACCCGGTTTTCACGGCCACGATGTCATGCGCGCCCACCTGATCTTCCAGATCGTCCTCGATGACATATTGGCCGGTCGACATCACTCGGCCGACGATGGAATTTTTGGTCGGCACCTGTAGCTGTTTTTCGCCCAGCCCCGTACCGCATTGCAGCCAGGCCTTCTCATCCACCGGATCGAGGATAAAGATACTGCAACGCTCTGCCCCTAAAGCCCTGGGCATGATGTCCACAAAAAACTGGATCAGCTTTCGATTGCCAGCCTCAAGCCAGGCCTTTTCCATCAGCTGCTGCTTTTTACGCAGCTGATTCAGTTTCTGTTCTAGAAGTGCCTTATCCATTGGTTGCTGCCTTCATGTTGATGGAATACCCAAAGCCGGCCTGTCCAACCGGCTGCTGCGAAGAATATAGTGTTTAGCGGCAGTACCGGCCATATACTAAAGCGTGGCCAGCATCACAAAACATGCATTTCTGCATCCTTTTGAACACAGTGCACTGCACGGCGGCGACGGACCAGGGGTTTGTCGCCGATGCTCAATCTGGGCCGGCAACGTCAATGATGAGCGGACGAGGGGTCAGCCGTGGCTGGCGCCGCAGGTTTACGGCAGGACGCCAAATCTGCATAATTTTGTTCCCACACGACTCGACGGAAACCCGCATGGCGCGCATCAAAATCTACAGCACCGGGACTTGCCCTATCTGTGTCAAGACCAAACAACTCCTGGATAAGTGGCATATCAGCTACCAAGAGGTCCGCATTGATCAAGACCAGGCTGCGCTACGCGAGATGGCCCGACTCACCAACAGCGCCCGCACCGTGCCGCAGATCAGCATTGACGGAAAATGGATCGGCGGCTTCAGCGAGCTGACCGAAATGCACATGGATGGGGAGCTGGACGAGCTGTTCGAAAGCTAAGCCCCCATGCCCTGGCCAGACCGTGTCAGCCGATACCCTGCCCCCGGAACAAAGATTGGCATAACCCATCGGATCGGTTACTATCGCCGACGCTGCAGCCTATTTGCGGCAGATTAGGCCGCCCTAATTAGCATTGCTTGAACCTTAAGTTGAAGTTGTACCTTAGCTTTAAAGCCCCGCTAACTGTCCGACCCGTCTACCACCAAGCACGACCTGCAGCATTAACAACTTTTGAACAAGCAAGACGAATATAAGGTAGGACTAGATTATGGCAACAGGTACAGTAAAGTGGTTTAACGAATCCAAGGGCTTCGGCTTCATTGCCCAGGACGACGGTGGCGATGACGTTTTTGTGCACTTCAGTGCTATTTCTGGCGGCGGCTTCAAGACCCTGGCAGAAAACCAGAAGGTCACCTACGAATTGCAGAACGGCCCCAAGGGTCTGCAGGCTGCCAATGTAATGGCTGACTAACTTTCCGCGAACCTTGCGGCGCACCGGATCGGCCCAGACCGATCCGGTTGCTGAAAATCCCGCCTCGTGCGGGATTTTTTTTGCCGGCGATTCTTCCCATCCACATCAATGTCCTCTGAGCCTGAACAGCCAGCCCACACCGTCCAGCAGTCAGGGCCTCTCACCCCTCCAGCCTCCAAGCCTTTGCCCACGCGGCTAAAGTCTCACCCCGGTTGCGCCGAAATTTTCCTATAGTCCGTCATTTCTGGCGGACAGAAGGATGACGAGACACAACGTGAGTACCAATGCTGTCATTTCCATCGAGGAACTTACCGCCCAGCCACTGCCGATCTTTGGCTATTCGGCGCGCGCTTTCCGCAAGGTCAGCATCGACGGCGGCCGGACCTTTGAGGCCTATGGCGACATCATCCTGCGTGACCCCGGACTGGCGCTGCACACCCTGAAACAGCTACAGGCCAGCTCGGGCAAACCCCTGCGGGCCGAGATCTCCAGCATGGCGCAGGCGACCATGCTGCTGGGCATTGACCGCGCAAAACGGCTCCCACTCGGCCAGCCTCAGCTGGAAAGCACGCTCAGCGGGTATGCCCGGCAGGGCTATATCCGCGCCGCCTGCCGCGCCTTTCACGCCGCGTTTCAGGCCTGGGACTGGGCGCATATCAAAAAAGACCACGCCCCGGAAGAGGTGCTGCTGGCCGCCCTGTTGCACGATATTGCCGAGATGGCGCTATGGGTCACCGCACCGGAGCGCATGCACCAGTTCCGCCGGCTCATGCTAAAAGACGGCCTACCCACCGATGAGGCGCAATACATCGCCTTTGGTGAAAGCCTGGAACACTTCAGCCGGGCGATTGCCGAGCGCTGGCAATTGCCCGGCCTGGTGAGTGAGGCCCTGCGCCCCGAAAACGCCAACACACCCCGCGTGCGCGGGGTGATGCTGGCAGTGCAGCTCGCCCGCAGCACCGAACGCGGCTGGTATTGGGAAAAGGCCGAACGGGTGATGCCACAGATTGCCGACTACCTTGGCGGCTCGCTGGATGAAACCATCACCCACGTGCACAAAAATGCCATCCGCAGCGCCCTTCAGGCCCCCTTTTATGAGACCCGCCACCCCGCCGCATTGCTGCCCATGCTGCCCGGTGGCGATGAACTGATCATTGAAGACGAATTTCCCGATGCCAGGGCCGAGATTGAGGCGGCCGTCACCCCGCCAGAGGCCTCGACGACCTCCCCCCAACCGCCGGCCAGCAGCGCCCAGGTCTGCCTCACGCCTCAACCTGAGCTCTTTAAGGCCGCGCTGCGTGAGCTACACCAGGGCATTGGCCACCTGAATTTCAGTGAATTGATGCGCATGGCGGTACATTGCATGCACGATGGCATCGGCCTCAACCGAGCCGTGTTTGCCCAGCTACGCAAACATCCCGACAAACTTGTCGCCAGCTACTGCATTGGCAGCGACAACGACCCCAGCTTTAGCCGCTTCGAGATTGGCCTGGATCAGGGGCATCTATTTACTCGCCTGCTGGAAAAACAGGTCAGTCTGTGGGTGAGTGACGATAACCGTGAGAAATTCTGGCCCCTGGTCCCCGGCCCCTTCAAGCTGCTGATCAAGACCAACACCTTCTTTACCATGTCGATCCATGTCGGCGGCAAGCCGGTAGGGCTGTTTTATGCCGATCGCCGCAGCGCCGATTGCAGACTGGATGATGCCGCCTACCAGCAATTCCGCCAGGTTTGTCAAATAGTCGCCAAAGGGCTTGCAAATCTCACAAAATAAAGCATTATTCGCCATTAGGCGTTATACTCTGGCGCTGAGCAGTGCATGGTGTTGATTTCCTAAGGCATTCAGCATCTTCTAAAGTAAGGTTTTTTTGTTAAATTGAAAGGTAAAAAGTTATGGCTACAGGCACAGTAAAATGGTTCAACGAAAGCAAAGGCTTCGGCTTCATCTCTCCTGATGATGGTGGCGACGACCTTTTCGTACACTTCAGCGCTATCCAGGGTGGTGGCTTCAAAACTCTGGCTGAAGGACAGAAGGTCAGCTACGATGTCGAACAAGGCCCTAAAGGCCCGGCAGCAGGCAACGTTGTTCCTGAATAACGCCACTAGCATTTGCCTAAAAAAGGATCCTGCCATGCAGGGTCCTTTTTTTTGACCCGCGCTTTTCTATCATGCCATTGTTGTACATAATTTAGGCATCCATGATTTCGCCCCTCCCCTTTAAACCCTTCTTCCTCAGCGCCATCGGTCTGCTTGGCCTGCTGCTCAGCCTTGGTTCTATGGCCAACGCGCAACACAGCGGCGTGGCGCAAACGCTCACCACGGCAACGGGTGATGATATCGTCTTCGAGGTTTTCAAAAGCCCCGGCCCGGACATCCGACTTCGCGTGCTGTGGATTGCACCGGGCTTCGGCATCGATATCCGACATCAACAGACGGCGACGGCGTTAGCCAGTCAGGGCGTTGAGGTGTGGCTGGTTGATCTAACCGAAGCCCTGTTTCTCACCAAGGGCGCGTCATCGCTGCGCAAGATACCGGGTCAGCTGGTCGCCGACCTGATCAATGGGCTGATTGAGCACGACGGCGATCGCGCCGAGGTGCTGGTCATCAGCAGTTCCTATGGCGCGATTCCGGCCATACGGGGCATACATGCCTGGCAGTCGCAAACACCAAAACCGACCGGCCTGTTGGGCAGCGTCTTATACTCCCCCTCCTTTTTTAGTCAGGTGCCCGAACTCGGCCTTGAGCCTGAGTTCATTCCCGAACTGGCCGCCAGCAATATGCCGATGTACATCTTTCAGGCGGCCAATAACGCCAACCGCTGGCATCTGCCGGCGGTGCTTGAGGAATTAAAAAACGCTGTGGTGTATGCCGAACTGCTCAAGGATGTGATGTCGGTATTTTACCGAAAGGACACCTCGCCCAACACGCTACAGAGCTTTGAAAATGCACCCGCGATGATCTTGCGGGCCGCCCAACAACTCCGCCAACACGGCGCGCCACCCGCCGCACTGCCGTTAGCCACCACCAAAAGCACTCCCCGCAGCGGGCTCAACACCCAGCTTCGTCCCTATGCCGGCATCGTTGAACCCGGCCCCATCCACCTGCGGGATGCATCGGAGCGGCTTTTTGATATCAAGGATTATCAGGGCAGAGTGACCGTTATCAATTTCTGGGCCAGCTGGTGCCCGCCCTGCGTAGAAGAGATCCCTTCCCTGAACCGCCTGAAACAGGCCATGCAGGGAAAACCCTTTGAACTGATTTCCGTCAATTATGCCGAGACCGCCGAGACGATTCGGGACTTTCTGCAGCAGGTCGATGTCGACTTCCCGGTATTGCTCGACCCTGGCGGCCAGCTCACGGGACAATGGAAGGTGGTGGCATTTCCATCCACCTTTGTGATCGGAACGGATGGCAAAATCCGCTACGGGGTAAACGCCGGCATCCACTGGGATACGCCACAGGTCATCCAGCAGATCAACGAGCTGTTGCCCTGACCGCCATCCATCAACGGAAAATGTTTTTTATGCCGGGCCCGAACGGTCCGGCATTTCCTTGATAAAGACATCCTGCTTGCTATAGGGAATCTCGATCCCTTCGGCATTAAAGCGCTTGTAAATCGTCGTATACAGTATGTCCAGCACCCGACCACGCTGTTCCGGATTATCCACCCAGCACAACAGATCCAGATCCAGACTGGAGGCACCAAACGCCCGGAATCGCACCCGCGGTTCAGGCTCGTCACAGACCGTAGGTTCTGTCAGGGCGACTTCCAGCAGGATGGCCTTCACCTGATCAATATCCGAACCATAGGCCACCCCCACGCTGGTGCGAATGCGGAATTTTTCATAGGGGCCGCCCGATTCATTGGTAATACGCGAATTACCCATGATGGCATTGGGAATGGTGATCTCCACATCGTCACGGGTCTGCAGGCGCGTGCTGCGAATACCGATATTGGTCACCTTGCCACGTTCACCGCTATCCAGCACGACATAGTCGCCAATCTTGTACGGCGCATCGGCAAGAATAAACACCCCCGAAAAGAGATTGGCAAGCGTGTCCTTGGCCGCAAAACCGATGGCAATACCCACGATACCGGCGGATGCCAGCCAGGCGGTCATATCGACATGCCAGGAACGAAATATCATATAAATGGCCATCGCCATGATCACGAGGAAGGCCAGGTTCTCAAACAGCGGGCGCGTCTGTGGACGCACCAGTGATGCCGGTTTTGTGCTATTGCCCATTGCCTGCAACACAATGCGGACCAGCTTCATCGCAAAGCCCGACCAGATGACAATCAGTACGGTAACAATGAATGAGCGGATAATGACCGGGATTTCGGCAGGCAGTTCAATCGGGATCAGCGACAGCATTCCCCCGACACAGATCACGCTCCAGTACAGCGGCCGATGGATGATCGCCACAATCTGATTATCCCACTGGACGCGGGTACGATTGGCCACATAGGCAACAATTCTCGTCACCAGAAAGGCGACCACATTAGCCAGCAACACGGCCAGCACAAACACCAGTGCCGCCATACCCAGCGGGTAATCGTTCAAAAAGGCGAACGCCTTCGACAGGACGGCCATCAGCTCACTCAGGCTGTTGTCCACCTCAGCGCGACCCCGTCAGCGTGAACAATGCGGTATCAACCGGGGACGATTTTGAATTCATGCACATCTTCCATCTCCAGCAGACTCTGCGCCAGCTTGCGAAAATTCGCCGGATCTTTTGAACGGATCGTCATCTCATATTCAAAATCCTTGCCTTCGTTATCCAGCTGATAACTCGACGCAAAGGCACGAATATTGTGTTGCGCGATGAGCTGTCGCAAGGCCTCTTCATCCACGCGATACCGGGCCCGAATAAATCGCACGGTAAACCTGGCATAGATCTGCGAAGGCAGCCGATTCTCTATCCAGCGGAAAAGTGACAGGGTGACGATGGTCATGCCGGTTGCCAGAAATGCCGGGTAATAGAGCCCCATGCCCATCACAATGCCGATGGAGGCCGTCATCCAGATGGAGGCCGCCGTCGTCAGGCCGCGCACGGTCAGGCCTTCCTTGATAATCACCCCGGCGCCCAGAAAACCGATGCCGGTCATAATGCCCTGCGCCATACGGGAGGGGTCGGCTCGCACCGTATCCAGAAACTGTTGCGGCACCAGCTCCCACTGATAAACCATCAACACCATCAATAGACTGGAAGACACACACACCAGGGCATGGGTTCTAAACCCGGCCTCGCGGCCATGCAATGCGCGCTCCATGCCAATGGCGCCACCGGCCAGCAGGGCCAACATCAAACGCGAGGTAATCAGGCCATAATCAAGTTCCATCATTTACAATCCCATTAGAAACGCACCCGCCAATCTTAACTGACTTTGATTGACTTCAGAATAGCGATGACAGGAGCAGACTGCGACACCCATTACCCACCGCCAGCCCTTGATAATCAGCCCGCGTTCACAAAACGCACCCCACCCAGCCCTGACCGCTAAATAATCGCAGCCACTGGACGAAACATCGGGTAGCATCAAACAAACTCTGGACAGGAAACCGATGTCTTTTCGATCACTCGATTCACACACCCAACATACCCGCTCCACGGCGGGATTTTCGGCGGGCTGGCTGATGCTGCTGATCGGGGCCGCCCTGACGATGATCGGTTGCAGCTCGACACCCGGCAAACCCACGGACAGTTTCTCCGCGCCAGGCACTGGAACCTCAACCAAGGCCAACCCGCAACATGCCGCCCTGTATGACGCCCTGTCACAACATTTTAGATCCTGGGCCAATGCACCCTATAAACTGGGAGGCCTCAGCAGGTCCGGCATTGATTGTTCAGGCTTTGTGCACGTCACCTATCGGGACGTGTTCGACACATCACTACCGCGCTCGACCGAACGGCTTGCACAAACGGGCAAGGCGGTGGCAAAACAGTCCCTGCAATTCGGGGACCTGGTGTTCTTCAAGACCGGTCGCACAAAACGCCACGTTGGGATCTATATCAACAATGGCAAATTCATCCACGCCTCCAGCTCACGGGGCGTTATGCAATCATCCCTGCACTCGGATTACTGGTCGGCGCATTACTGGCGGGCACAGCGGATCCTATAATTCCCCCTACCGGCAACCTGCCTTTACGGTGATCGGCGACGACGGGATCGAAGCGGGATATACTTTTGCGTATACTTGTCGACCGTAGCCTTATTGTTTATCAACCCCTAGTTAGCCTTTTTTGGAGTCCACCATGCTGACCAATAACGAATATTTTGATGGCCGCGTCAGGTCCATAGGGTTCCAGACCGAATCCCTGCCCGCCACAGTGGGCGTGATGGCGCCGGGCGAGTATGAGTTTAATACCAGCCAGAAGGAAACCATGACCGTGGTCTCCGGCACGCTACGGGTAAAACTGCCAAATAGCAGCGAATGGACAAGCTACCATCAAAATGACCACTTTATTGTTGAAGCCAATCAGCGCTTCCAGCTCAAGGTCGATGTCGACACTGCCTACCTCTGCACCTATGAATAACCGACCAGCCCAATTAAGGAGCGCTGCCACATGATGACCGAGCTGGAACAGGTTCAATTATTCAAGGAACTCACGGGCCAGGCCTTGCAGGAAATCAGCGGCTTCTGCACCAAACTGGAACTGGAGAGCGGCGATACCTTTATTGCGGAGAATGATCTGCAATCGCGCGATCTGTTTATTCTCTGCCGGGGACGGGTAGAGATCATCACCAGCAGCAGCGGCATCACCAGCAGCGAATCCATCATCTCCGAGCACGACAAGGAACTGTTCGGAGAGATCAGCTGGATTACGGGCCGCCGGCGCACCGCCTCGGTACGCTGCGTCGGCGAGGTCGAGGCCATTCGCATCGATGGCGAAAAATTCATGGCCTATCTGCAAAGCCATCCCGAAGCCGGCTTCGTCGTGATGCGCACGATTGCGCGACTGGTGGCCAATGCGCTAAGCGACACCGACCAGTTACTGAAACAGATGTTGTGGAACACGCCCCTCTAGGCCCGCGCCGGGTTGTGGCTATCTGTAGTTATGGGTGATAGTCACAGGGCGATAGTTCCCAGACGATAGTTACCGGGCGATACTGATCGCCAGACCACAGCTACGCGCGATCTTTATGCCCCGGCTTCGCCTTTTGTTTCCGGTTGCACTGTTTCCGGCTGCAATGCGGCAGGGGGGCGATTTTTCATGTGCTGACGAAACTGTTCGCAGGGATCGGGCCGATCCACCCGTGGCGTAAACCAGACATAATCAAAGGGCAGCGCCCCATCCCCCCAACGTTGCGCATAATCCGCCACCTCCATGGCCTCAGGCACCACCTCCATCCAGGCCATCGCCACGATCCGTGCCTTCGGCCGGGCCTGGGCGAGATACTTTGGCACACCCCAATCCTTGCGCGTATGTCCTGAGCCTGCCACCAGCACCCGGGTATCGATCTCTCCAGCGTTCAGCAAACTGTCCATCATCACCGCGTCCTTGACCCGCTGCGTCAGCATCATCGCCTTCACCATTCCCTCGTGCTCCATCCCGCAATGGGAATCGACGATCTCCTGGCGCAGGGCTGCCTCCTGACCGGCCGTCAGGGTGTTGTAGTCCAGCGCGGTTTTGATCGGCGCCGGGATCTCCTGCTCGCCCTGCTTGCCGATGGCCATTATGCGTTCGCGATCCAGGCTGGCGGCACGGATCTCAAAACCGGCCCTGATCGCGCTCTCAAACAGGGGAATATAGTGCGGCTCGTATTGCCAGTTGCTGGGCACCTGTTTCAGCAAGGCCAGCAGGGAGGCCAATGAATCGTAGCCCTGATCGGCAAGCAGGTTTCCCTGCTGCCGGCTGATCATCTCAAAGGCCACCATGGCGGAACGCCTGTGCGCGTACAGCTCGTCGATCACCCAGGCCTGGTAGCGGTGATGCAGCGGGTTGTCATGGGTTTCGCCCAGCAACAGAAATTCGCTGCTCACTATCTTTTCTACAAGCTGCTGCTGACTAATGAACTGCTGGGCGCTCACATCCCAGATCCTCTCCGCCAGCACATGGTCGGCCAGCAGTAGTGGTGGCTGGGAGGTTTTTGTCGGCAGACTGTTACACGCTGCAAGACCGACCAGGACCAGCAACACCAGCAAGCACTTTTTCATCTCAACCGCCTTTTTTCATGCACACAGCGTGTGTGTCGTCGGTTCTTTCACAAGCTCTGACAACTCAAAGATCACCGTTGGCACCGGCCTGCATGATGTCCATCAGCACATCACGCACCTTGCCCGCGCGGAGCTTAAGCTCCTGGGTGAGGGTTGCGCCCTGCAGCATCATGTCCAGGTTCATCATCACCAGCCAGCCCTGACCCTTTTCGTCTTCCACCAGTGCGATACGGCAGGGCAAATAGGCGGCAAAATGGATGTTGGCCTCCACCATGCGCTGCGCCGTCAACGGGTCGCAAAACTGGTAAATGGCCATGTGGCGCGCCTTCTGCCCCATGGACTCAACCTGTTTGGAGAGCGGCAACTCCGCCACCAACTTCATGTTATGGATGTTGGCGCGCAACTTCATGGATTCAACGGCATCGGCAAAACCCACGCCGTCGGCCAGCGGCATCTTCACCACCGTGTCCTCGATATTGACCTGCGGTGTTGCCGCCTGGGCACCACCCGCAACCGCCAGGAAACCCGTCAGCAGCACCATTGCCAATAAGCGTTTCATTTCGACCTTCATTGCCATCTCCTTAAAAGTGATTGGCGTTGCCTCGTAGCGCGCGGTATTTCACACCACCCTAAGCCCGACAGCCTCCTAGGAGGCTGTCGGGCTTAGGTGGATTGTAGCGAGGGAGTGGGAGAGTGAGCCCAAATTTTCCCAATGTTGAGGCGCATAGTGGTTCTATGTAACGAAACATTGGGGAAATTTGGGCCGCACTCCCGCTTCCGCAGCCAATTCATCCTAAATCCGACAGCCTCCTAGACCTTCTTATAGATTTCGGCGCCCGAGTCCTTGAACTCCCTGGCCTTCTCCTGCATGCCCTGCTCCATCACCACCTCAACACCCACCCCTTGCCGGGCGGCAAAATCACGCACGTCCTGGGAGATCTTCATGGAACAGAAGTGCGGCCCGCACATGGAGCAGAAGTGCGCCACTTTGGCGGACTGCTTGGGCAGGGTTTCATCATGGAAGGAGCGCGCCTTGTCGGGATCGAGACCGAGGTTAAACTGATCTTCCCAGCGGAATTCAAACCGCGCCTTGGACAGGGCGTTGTCGCGCAGCTGCGCGCCCGGCAGACCCTTGGCCAGATCCGCGGCATGCGCGGCGATCTTGTAGGTGATGATCCCCTCGCGCACATCGGCCTTGTTGGGCAGACCGAGATGTTCCTTGGGGGTGACATAACAGAGCATCGCACAGCCATACCAGCCGATCTGTGCGGCGCCGATACCGGAGGTGATATGGTCATAGCCGGGGGCAATGTCAGTGGTCAGCGGGCCCAGGGTGTAAAACGGCGCCTCAAAACAATCCACCAGCTCCTTGTCCATGTTTTCCTTGATCATCTGCATGGGTACATGGCCGGGACCTTCGATCATTACCTGCACATCATGTTGCCAGGCAATCCTGGTCAATTCGCCGAGCGTTTCCAGCTCACCGAATTGCGCCTCGTCATTGGCATCGGCCAGCGAACCCGGACGCAAGCCATCGCCTAACGAAAAGCTGACGTCGTAGGCCTTCATGATTTCGCAGATGTCTTCAAAGTGCGTGTACAGGAAGTTTTCCTGATGATGCGCCAGGCACCACTTGGCCATGATGGAACCACCGCGCGACACGATACCGGTAACCCGGTTCGCCGTCATCGGCACATAACGCAGCAGCACACCGGCGTGGATCGTAAAATAATCCACACCCTGTTCCGCCTGCTCGATGAGCGTGTCGCGGAACAGCTCCCAGGTGAGGTCTTCCGACTTGCCGTTGACCTTTTCCAGCGCCTGATAGATCGGCACGGTGCCAATGGGCATGGGTGAATTGCGCAGCACCCATTCGCGGGTTTCGTGAATATTTTTGCCGGTGGACAGATCCATCAGGGTGTCGCCGCCCCAGCGCGCAGACCAGGCCATCTTTTCCACCTCTTCGTCGATGGAGGAACTCACCGCCGAGTTGCCGATGTTGGTATTGATCTTGACCCGGAAATTGCGGCCGATGATCATCGGCTCCAGTTCCGGGTGATTGATGTTGGCGGGGATAATCGCCCGACCGCGCGCGATCTCGTCGCGCACAAATTCCGGCGTGATTTCTTGCGGCAGATTAGCGCCGAAGTTTTCACCCGGGTGCTGGCGCAACAATTTTTCATAACGCGGATCGGTGCGCAGCTCATTCAGGCGCTGGGTTTCGCGAATGGCGACGAATTCCATCTCCGGGGTAATAATGCCCTTGCGCGCATAGTGCATCTGGCTGACGTTGCATCCCGCCCTCGCGCGTCGCGGGGCGCGAATGTGTTCGAAGCGCAGCTGCGCCAGCTCGGGGTCGTTCTGTCGTTTCCTGCCGTATTCCGACGTGGGACCGGTAAGCAGTTCCGTATCGTCGCGCTCCTTAATCCACGCATCGCGCACATCGGGCATGCCCTTCATCAAATCGATGTCCACATCCGGATCGGTAAACGGGCCCGAGGTGTCATAAACGGTGATGGGTGGATTTTCCTCCACCTCCGTACCTTCCATATTGCAGGTCGGCGACTGCGCAATCTCGCGCATGGGCACGCGGATATCCGGCCGCGAACCCTGCACGTAGATCTTTCTTGAATTGGTAAAAGGCTGGGTTACCTCTGCCGACAGTTTGGCGGTTTTTTGCAGAAATTCTTGGGGGATAGCGCTCATGGATTACGGTCCTCAACACAGTGTTGGTCGACCACGGACGCGGAAACCGCCGCCGTTCTCTGTAACCGAAAGAACGGCCTTGCTTCCCTACGCCGGTGTCAGCCGGATCAGGTTCAAAGGGTATTTCTCAGTCTGTTTCCTGTTCAGTGATGCAACACAGAGACACGACACCCCTAGCTTCAGAGCCTGTGAAAAATCGACGGCCGTAGTAGACCGGCATTCTTACACAGGCTCTCAGGTCTGGTGATTATAGCGTTATTTGGCTCACCGACCCCAGGCCCACATCATCGCCCGCCCATCAACACACATCAACTGCAACAAAGTGGGGCCTTTCGTCTGCCGACAGTTTCGCCAACAGGGGCCGCCGGTCAGGCATGACCCGATAAGAAACAGGGGAGCTTTGATGCCTGCGCCAGCCCGCCCGCCCCGCCCTGCAGGCCTTCCAATCCCTTGCCTCTCTCCGGTAAACCCCGTAATCTAGCCCGTCATTTAACACGCAATTTGGCCAAAGAAACTATGACGACCCGCATCACATCGGATTCCGACCAAGCCCGTTTCAACATGATCGAGCAGCAGATCCGCCCGGCGGAGGTGCTCGACCAACGTGTGCTGAAGACGATTGCCGATACCCCGCGTGAGGCCTTTGTCCCCGCCAATTATCGTGAGCTGGCCTTTGCCGACCTCAACGTGCCCCTGCCCAACGGCCAGCTGATGATGAAGCCCATCATGGAGGCGCGTCTGCTGCAGGCCCTGAATATCCAGCCCGACGATTCGATCCTGGAGATCGGCAGCGGCAGCGGGTATTTCACCGCCCTGCTCGCCAGGCTGGGCGGCACCGTGCAGAGCATCGAAATCGATGCCGCGATGCTGGCCGCCGCGCAGGCAAAACTGGATGCCCACGGCATCCACAATGTCACCCTGATACACGACGATGCGGCGCGGGGCTGGGATCAAAATGGCCCCTATGATGTGATCGCCATTACCGGCTCCCTGCCGATCCTGCCCGAGAGCTTCCAGCAACAGTTGCGCATCGGCGGGCGCATGGTGGCGATTGTCGGCCAGTCGCCGGTGATGCAGGTGCGGCTCATCACCCGGATTGATGACAGGCAGTGGTCCAGTGAATGCCTGTACGAGACCGACTTCCCGGCCCTCATCAACGCCGAGCAGCCGCAGGCCTTTGTCTTTTAGGCCACGGACCTGAAAACAACCGCTTTCACATCGCCGCGAAATTAGGCCACACTTAATCACACGTATAGCCACACTATCGTTTCATCGGCCTCATACACGACGCCCGCGACAATCCAGCAATGACGTTAGCCCACAGGATTCAGCATGCGATACCTCAACGGATCAACTGACACAATGCCCACTTCCAGTAGCCACACCACCCCTTGCAACCGCCTCGCTAATCTCGGCCTTGGGCTGACCCTCTGCCTCATCGCCAGCAGCGCGCACAGCGAATCGCTGATGGCCATTCATAGCCTGGCGGTGGGTAATGACCCGCAATACAAGGCGGCAGAGGCCGGCCTGGCGGCCGCCCAGGAGGCGTTGCCACAGAGCCGGGCCAACTTTTTGCCGTCACTGCGCGCCAGCGCCAGCCACACGGAAGACTTCGATTCATCGATCGATGCCTACAACAGCTACTCGCTGGCCTTGCGGCAGCCGATCTACGAGCATGGCAGCTTTGTCCAGCGTCGTAGCGCCAAAAGCGCCGTCGCCCAGGCCGAGGCCGTATTCCGCGGTGCCGAACAGGCGCTGATCGTGGATGTCGCCAGCGCCTATTTCAACGTGCTGTCCGCGCAGGATAATCTGCAGTTCGCCGAGGCCGAAAAACGCTCCAATGCCCGCCAGCTGGACCAGACCCAGCAGCGGTTTGATGTCGGCCTGGTGGCGATCACCGATGTGCATGAATCCCGCGCCGCCTACGATATCTCCGTCGCCCAGGCCATCGAGGCCCAGAACCTCCTCGACGCCGCCGGCGAAAGCCTGCGCGAGATCACCGGCCGCTATCACGACAGCCTCGACACCCTCAGCGAGGACATGCCGCTGGTGCCGCCCACCCCCATCGATCTGCAGGACTGGACCGAGCTGGCCCTGACGCAAAACCCCGACCTCCTGGCGGCCATGCAGGCCACCGAACAGGCCGAGGAAAACGTCAACGCACAGCGCTCTGACCACTACCCCACGGTCGACCTGTCGCTGGTGCATAGCGATACCGACAGCGACCGCTTTATCGC
This sequence comes from Gammaproteobacteria bacterium, assembly GCA_032250735.1. NCBI lineage: Bacteria > Pseudomonadati > Pseudomonadota > Gammaproteobacteria > Gammaproteobacteria bacterium. Next base: position 66,933 of record JAVVEP010000001.1, on the reverse strand, counting down.
GGGCACCGACACCGACAGCACCACCGCCACGCTATCGCTCAATCTGGCCTTGTACAGTGGTGGCCGCACCCAGTCCAGCATCACCCAGGCCCGTGAATTCCTCAAACAAAGCCGACAGGCCCTGGAGCAGGCCCGACGCTCCACCCAGCGCACCGTGCGCAACGCCTATCGCGGCGTGATCTCCGGCATCAGCCGCGTCAAGGCCCTGAAGCAGGCGCTGGTCTCCAGCCAGAGCGCGCTACGCGCCGCCGAGGCCGGTTACGAGGTCGGCACCCGCACCACGGTGGACGTGCTGGTGGCCCGCCGCAACCTGTTCAGTGCGCAGCGTGACTACTCCCAGTCACGCTACAACTACCTGTTGGACACCCTGCGCCTGCAGCAGGCCGCCGGCTCTCTGACCACCCAGAACCTGAAGACCGTCAGCGACTGGCTGCGCTAAACGCCCGCATCGACATTCCGCAGCAGCCGGGCGCCGCACACCGACACCAGCTGCCCGTCACCCCCGGGCCATGGCATAATAGCGGGCCGACCCCAACGGTTTCTGGTACGTGAAACAGCCCTCGCCCACATCCCAATTCCTTCGCAGTCTGCACCCCCGCTACTGGCCGACCTGGCTTGGCCTGTCGTTGCTGTGGCTGCTCATCCACCTGCCTTACCCCCTGCTGGTGAAACTCGGGATCCCGCTGGGCGCCCTGCTGTATCGCCTGGCCCCCAAGCGACGCCACATCACCCGGACCAATCTTGCGCTGGTCTTTCCCGAACTCGGCCAGGCCGAGCGCGAGCAGCTGTGTCGGCGCGTGTTTCGCTCGGTGGGCATCTCGTTTCTGGAAACCCCGCTGGCCTGGTGGGGCAGCGACAAAAGGCTGGCCGGACTGCGCCACATTGACGGACTGGAACATCTGCAGGCCGCGCTGGCCGAGGGCCACGGCGTCATCTTGCTGACCGCCCACTTTACCTGCCTGGAACTCGGCGCCCGTCTACTGGCGCCGCAACAACCCCTGGCCGTGATGTACAGGCGACAGCGGAATCTCCCGTTTGAGATCGTCATGCGCCACAACATCAAACGGCATTTCCACGCCGCCATCCTGCGTCACGATGTGCGCAGCCTATTGCGCGCCCTCAAAAAAAACCAGGCCTGCTGGTATGCGCCCGACCAGGACTTCGGGCCCAGGCAGAGTCTGTTCGCCCCCTTCATGGGCGTCAGCGCCGCCAGCCTGGAGTCCCCCATGCGCCTGGCAAAGGTCTCCGGCGCCAGGGTGGTGCCCTTTTTCCCGCTGCGTCGGGCGGACGGACGCGGCTATCAGCTGACCATTCTGCCCGCACTGGAGAATTTCCCCAGCGGCGATTCCGCCAGCGATCTGCTAGCCGACGCCACCCGCATCAACGCCCTGTTTGAGGAGCAGATCCGCCGCACCCCCGAGCAATACCTGTGGCTGCACCGGCGCTTCAAGACGCGTCCCGAGGGTGAACCCGGCCTGTATGGCTGGGCGGACAAAAAACGCCGGCACCGCGCCCCACAAGGGCCGCACAACAAGGAAGGTGCGACGTGAAGCAGGGACTGTTGCGTTATCGCTTAGTGCTGCGCCTGCTGGCGCCACTGATCCTCGTCTTCAACGCCTGGCAGGCGGCCCGCGCCGGACAACTGCGCCTGTTTCGCCAACGGCTCGGGGTCTGCCTGCCACGCCGCACCGATCGGCCGCTATGGTTACACGCCGCCTCCGTCGGCGAGGTCATCGCCGCCCAACCGTTAATAGCGGCCCTGCGCGAACGCTTCCCACAGCTGCCGGTGGTGGTAACCACCGTCACCGCCACCGGCGCCGGCATCGCGCGGCAGCGACTGCCCGCCGAGGTGCAACACTTTTACCTACCCATGGATTGGCCCGGTGCCACCCGGCGATTCCTGCGCGCGGTAAATCCCCGCGCCGCACTGATCATGGAAACCGAGCTGTGGCCCAACCTGTTTGCCGGTATCGCCGTGCATCACATCCCCCTCATTATCGTCAACGGCCGACTCTCCTCGCGCACCCGTCATGCCGCCGGCTGGATAAGGGCGCTCTACGCCCTCAGCCTGAAAAGTGTCAGCGCGATTCTGGCGCGTTCGGCGGATGACGCAGCGGCCTACATTGCGTTAGGCGCGCCTGCCGAACGGGTGCGCATGCTCGGCAATATCAAGTTCTCCGGCACCGCCGGCACCCGCGTGCAGGCCATCGACCTCGGCCGCCCTTATGTGCTCGCCGCCTCCACCCACCACGATGAGGAACGCCAGCTTGCCCAGACCTGGCAACAGACCCAAACCCGGGGCCGGCTGCTGGTCATCGCGCCACGCCATCCCCAGCGCCGGGAGGAGATCCTCCACCAGATCGACGCCCGGCCGATCGCCGTACGCAGCCGTGGTGATGCCGTCACCGCCGACACCCGGATCTACCTCGCCGACACGCTAGGTGAACTGGAAGCCCTGATGGCCGGCGCAGACTGCGTCTTCATGGGCGGCTCGCTCATTGCCCACGGCGGCCACAACATCCTGGAACCGGCGCGACTGGGCAGGCCCATCGTGTTCGGGCCACACATGAAAAACTTCACCGATGAGGCGCAGCTGTTGCTGCAGGCCGATGCCGCCATACAGGTCGCCGATGCTCAGGCATTGTCCGGCCTGCTGAACGACTGGCTGACTCACCCCGACAAGGCCGCCCTGTATGGCGCCCGGGCCGCAGAGCTGATGTCACGCCAGGGCGCGGTGCTGGAGGCATACCTGCGGGCGATTGTCGAGCTCGGCGGGCTTGCCACCGGGCAAGACTCCCCATCATGACTCCCGATATGAATCCGCGCACCGACAAGGCGCCCGACAGACGAGCCGATGACCACGCCCAGCCCGGCTGGAACCTGTTATTCGGCGCCTGGCTGCTGGCGGCGATCGCCACCCTGGGCAGCCTGTTCCTTGGCGAGGTGATGGGCATGAAGCCCTGCATACTCTGCTGGTATCAGCGCATCTTCATGTATCCCCTGGTTATCATCCTGCTGGCGGGCATGTTCCCCGTGGACCCGCGCGTAGTGCGTTATGCCCTGCCCCTGGCGATCATCGGCTGGCTATTTGCCGTCTACCACTATCTGCTCCATTCGGGCTTCATACCGGAAAGTCTGCAGCCCTGTGATCAGGACGCCTCCTGCGCCGAGATCAATCTGCAGCTATTTGGCTTTGTCACCATCCCCATGCTCTCCATCCTGGCCTACACCACGATCATTGCGTTGCTGGTGATGTTCCGAAACGAGACCCGGCACCCCCACACCCCGCACAACAGGACGCCATCATGAAAAAACACCTCCAGGTTCCCATCGCCGCGGCGCTGCTGCTGATCGTCTTCGCCGTGGCCATCATTATCTACAATGAACAGCAGGCCGAGGAGCTCAGTGCCACGGCCGACAAAAATGCCGCCTTACTGATCCGCGATTATTCGCCGACCATCGGCAATAAAAACGCCAGGGTGACCATCGTGGAATTTTTTGATCCCGCCTGTGAAACCTGCAAGGCCTTTCATCCCTTTGTGAAGCACCTGATGTCCGCCCATCCCGGCAGGATCAATCTGGTGCTGCGCTATACGCCGTTTCACCAGGGCTCGGACTACGTGATTAAGATCCTGGAGGCGGCGCGGCTGCAAAACCGCTTCTGGGAGACCCTGGAGGCAAGCTATGAGTCACAGCCCGCCTGGGCCTCGCACGGCAATCCGCAACCCGAACGGTTGTGGACCCTGCTCGGTGGTGTGGGGCTTGATCTGAATAAGGCCAGGGCGGACATGCAGAGCCCGACGATCGCCCACCGCATCCAGCAGGATATGGAGGATGCCCGGCAGCTGCAGGTCACCAAGACCCCCGGCTTCTTCGTCAACGGCAAGCCCCTGGTGCGTTTTGGTTATGAACCGTTACAGGAACTGGTGGAGGCAGAAATCCGCCAGCAGTATTGAGCTGGCGGCGGCCGGGCCGCAGGAAAAAACGGGGCAGTCTCCGGTTCCGGTTAGGCCCCGTGCTATGGGGCGAATGCCCTCACAAAATAGTCTTCGCCGAGATAACCCACCTGCCTGAGCCGGTGCTCGGCAATCAGCCCCTCCACCACGGACCAGTCCGCCCCGGCGCGCGACAGCAACGCCCTGACCGCCGAGGCCCGCATGGGATGCACGGCGGTAATGCTGAGCAGATCCTGTCGCACATCACCGCTGTAGGCAAAGGCATCGCCCTCGTAACCGATGAGATATTCCACCCGGGGCAGACGACTGGCCAGGATCTGGTAGGCCTGGTTCACGGCCTGCTCGCCCGGCCCGCGTATCCCGGGCTCGGCTGGGGGCCGCGTGGGGATTGCGAGATAGGCCCTGGCGACACCCAGCTGCTGCAGAAAATCGGCCACCCCGGCCAGCGCCTGCGGATGGTCATTGATGCCGCGAACCAGCATGGTCTCCGATACCAGCTCACCACGGAATTGCCGGGCAAAGCGGCGGATGCCGTCCAGCACCGCGTTGAGCTGTAGCGACGCATGGGGACGATTGATCTGTCGCCACACCGCCTCGGCAACACTGTCGACCTTCACCGAGACCCAGTCCGCCCGCGCCAGCGCCGCGCGCACCTCTTTACGCCAGAGCAGGGAGGCATTTGAGATCACCGCAATGGGAATATTTAACGGCCGCAACCGATCGATCGCCTGGCCGAGCATGGCATCCAGGGTCGGCTCACCATCCGGGACGAAGGTCAGGTAGTCGACGGGGTCCTCGGCATGCTGCGCACTTTGCAGCTGCGCACTAACCGCCTGATAGATTGCCTCCGGGGTGTAAAACTCCCGTGGCTCGACGATTTTTCCGTGGGTGATCCCCACCTGACAATACTGGCAGGAATAGGAGCAGAACTTGGGCGGAATATTATTGATGCCCAGACTACGCCCCAGGCGGCGTGATGGGACAGGACCAAAGGCGATCGTCATTCCCTTCTCCTCCAACAGCGATCCGTTGACAGCTTAAGCCGCGGCCTTCAGCCATTGCGCCCGCTCTCAGCGGCGCACTTTATGCAGGCTGCGGATTAAGTCTAGCCCGGATCTGTGGTTGAGACGCGACGCCCCTTGACCGGTGGCGCTGGTATTAGGGCTGGCCGCCTGAGCGGGGGATGCACTGGGCGGGCAGGTCGACGGGCCTCATTCCATCCAGCCGGCCATCAGCTGCTGCCAGTCGGCCTCCCCGAAGTGAAAGGCTGCCTGCAGGCCGGACAGCTTGTCCAGCGACCGCCGCAGGCGCTCCAGATTGGCCATTTGCCAGTCGCGTGAGGGCGGGCGAATCTCGCCCCTGTCGAAGTCGATCAGCCACACCGCGACAGCACCACCTAACAGGATATTGTGGGCATTGAGATCCGCGTGATAGACACCGGCCCGGTGAAAGCGCCGAACGCAGCGGCCGATGGCCTGCCACTGGGCGGCGGACAGGGGGCCGTCCTGCAGGACCTGATTCAGCGAGCGGCTATCGGGCACCCGCTGCATAATGATGTCGGCCCGATAAAACGGCCCCCGGGTGACCACTCGCGTGGCCACCGGCACCGGCACCGGCAGGCCCTGGGCGGACAGGTCCGCCAGCAGATGCCATTCGCGCCAGGCCCGGCTCTCCGGCAGGGTGGCGCGCCAGTAGCGATCACCCAGCAGCCCGGCCATCAGGCCACCGCGTCGATAGTGGCGCAGCACGCAATCCAGCCCGGCGATCTCCACGAAGTGCGTGGTGCCCCGGCCCTGCGCAGTGCCGCGCAGCAGACCGTCACGCGCCAGGGCCGCGGCGTCGAAATAACCCGGCTCAATCGTGGTTAATTGATCCGCGTCATAGAGAACGTGCTGCGCGCCGTCGTGCTTTTCGGTAGGATTCATGGGTTCGGTTTAAAACCTCGTTTGATAATCAAAAGAAGACTGCGATCAACCGCCATGCCAGCCCGCTCACTGCCCTGCTCACTGCCCTTTAGCCGCGCACCCGACAGCCTGTGCATCCTGCGCCTGTCGGCCGTGGGCGACATCTGTCACACCGTGCCGGTGGTGCGCAGCATCCAGCGCCAGTGGCCGCAGACCCGCATCAGCTGGATTATCGGCCGACTCGAGGCCAGCCTGATAGGGGACATCCCCGGCATCGAGTTTATCATCTTTGACAAAAGCCGCGGCTGGCGGGCCTATGCCGAGCTGCGCAGACAGCTGCGCGGCCGGCACTTCGATGCCCTGCTGCAGATGCAGATCTCCCTGCGCGCCAGCCTCGCCAGCCTGCTGATTCCCACCGACATCCGCCTCGGTTTCGACCGGGCGCGGGCCAAGGACTATCAGTGGCTGTTCACCAATGCGCGCATCCCGGCCCGGCCGCGACAACATGTGATGGACGGGCTGTTCGGCTTCGCCGAGGCGATCGGGGTGACCGATCTCACACCCCGCTGGGAGATCCCCATTCCCGCCGAGGCAGAGGACTTCGTTCGCCAACAGCTGCCCGCCGATCGGCCGCTGCTGGTGATCAGCCCCTGTTCCAGCAACCGCGCCCGCAACTGGCGTAACTGGAGCGCCGAGGGTTATGCCCAGGTGGCCGACTATGCGGTGGAAAAATACGGCCTGCAGGTGGTGCTCACCGGCGGCCCCAGCCAACTGGAAAAAGACTACGGCGAGGCGATCAGCCAGCAGACCCGGCACCCGCTGCTCAATCTCATCGGCCGGACTAACCTGAAACAGTTATTGGCGATTATCCAGCGCGCCGCGGCCATCATCACCCCCGACTCCGGGCCGGCACATATGGCCACCACGGTGGGTACGCCGGTGATCGGACTCTACGTCACCTCCAATCCCGAACGCAGCGGACCGTATCTCAGTCAGCAATGGGTGGTGAACCGCTACCCCGAGGCCTTGCTGGCAGAGCGGGGGAAAAGCGTGCAGGAGGCGCCGTGGGGACAGCGGGTGCGCAGCGCTGAGGCGATGTCGCGTATCGCGGTGCAGGACGTCACCGATAAACTGGACGCCATTTTTCGTGCGCACGAGGGCACAGACCTCGGGTCTGTCTCCGGTTAAGCCGCCACCTCTTCAGGAAAATAGCGCCGCCTCGATCTGCGCACAGAGGATGTGGCCGATGGTGATATGGGATTCCTGAATGCGCGCGGTGTTGGTCGACGGGATTTTCAGGCACAGGTCACACAGGGCCTCGAGCCTGCCGCCGGAGGCCCCGCTCATGCCCACGATGCTCAGGCCCTGCGCCCTGGCCACTTCGGCGGCGGCCACCACGTTGGCGGAATTACCTGAGGTGGAGAGGCCGATAAACAGATCGCCGCTGGCGCCGAAGGCCTCCACCTGCCGACTGAACACCGACTCGTAACCGTAGTCATTGGAGATGGCGGTGAGTTGCGAGGCATTGGTGGTGAGGGCGATGGCGGGCAGCCCCCGACGATCCACCTCAAAGCGACCGACCAGCTCGGCGGCGATATGCTGAGCATCAGACGCGCTGCCGCCGTTACCGGCCAACAGTATCTTGTTGCCCGCGCGCAGGGTCTCGATGCAGCGCTGCGCCACCTCGGCGATGGCCTTGAGCAGCGCCGCATCGGACAGCACGGCCTGCTTGACCGCAATGGAATCCTGCAACAGTCTGGCGATGCTTTCGGTTTCGATGATGGTGTTGCTCACGCTATTCTCCCCGCCGAATACGGTCGATGATGTCGCTACTGGAATAACCGGGCTTAAAGCTCAGCACCCGTACCTCGCCGCCGTTTTCCACCACACAGTCGTAGCCGGCAATCTCTTGCGGGCGATAGTCGCCGCCCTTCACCAGCACATCGGGCGCGACATGACACAACAGGCGCTGCGGCGTGTCTTCGGAAAACGGCACCACCCAGTCGACACAGGACAGCGCGGCCAGCATGTGCATGCGGTCTTCGAGCCGGTTAATCGGCCGGCTAGCGCCCTTCAGGCGCGAGACGGAATCGTCGTCGTTGACGGCGACGATCAGATGATCGCCCAGGGCGGCCGCTTCTTCCAGATAGGTGATGTGGCCCGGGTGCAGCAGATCGAAGCAGCCGTTGGTCATCACCAGGGTTTCGCCACGACTGCGCGCCTCGGCCACGAAGTCCAGCAGATCTGCCTCGCTGGTCACCCCGCGTTGCACGCTGTGCTGCTCGTTCAGCGCCGCCTGCAGCTCATGCGCGGAGACCGTCGCCGCACCCAGCTTGCCCACCACCACGCCCGCTGCGGCATTGGCCAGGGTCGCCGCGGTGGCCAGACTCTCACCGGCGGCCAGCACCGAGGCAAACACGCCGATCACCGTGTCGCCCGCGCCGGTGACGTCAAACACCTCGCGCGCCCGGGCCGGCAGATGCAGCGGGGCCTGATCGCGCACCAGCAGGGTCATGCCCCGCTCGCTGCGGGTGATCAAGATAGCCTCTAATTCCAGTTTGGCACGCAGCGCCTCGCCCTTGGCCACCAGCTCATCGTCGTCGGCGCAGCGGCCGACCACGGCCTCGAACTCGCCGAGGTTGGGGGTCAGCAGGGTGGCGCCGCGATAGCGGGCGAAATCCTCACCCTTGGGATCCACCAGCACCGGCAGCCTGGCCGCGCGCGCCGCCTCAATGATCTCGTGCACCGCGTTCAGGGAGCCCTTGTTGTAATCGGACAGCACCAGCACGTCGATCCCTTCCAGCCCGGCGATGGTCTGCTCGGCCAGCTCGGTGGCGCCGCCGCTCTGGGAGTGGTCTTCAAAATCGAGGCGAATGAGCTGCTGGTGACGACTCAACACCCGCAGCTTGGTGATGGTGGTGCAGTCGTCTCGCCGTAGCAGCTGGCTGCGGATCGCGCTGGCGACCAGCAGCCGCTCCAGCGTCTCGGCGGCCTCGTCGCGGCCGACGATGCCGCCCAGCGACACCTGCGCCCCCAGCGCGGCGATGTTCAACGCCACATTTGCCGCCCCGCCGACCCGCTCATCGCGCGTCTCCACCTTCACCACCGCCACCGGCGCCTCGGGTGAAATGCGCGAGGTGGCGCCGCTCCAGTAGCGGTCGAGCATGACGTCGCCCACTACCAGTAGCCGGGCCTGGGGGAGTCTGTTCAGAATGGGTTTGAGCGTTTGCAAAATAGGGGGCACCGTTTGCCGAAAAATTCCGCCAAATTCTACGCGCTGGGCACCCGAATTGCGAGGTGGCGGCTGGCAAAGGCGGCGGTATACAATGCCTGCATACCGTTCCTACACCGCGATCGCCAGCCTCGCAGCAAACCTCCCCACAAAAGGGCACCCAGGATCATGCCGCAGTCCGTCTATTTCGACATCCCACACCTTTATTATCTACCGCAATACCAGCCGGTTTATGAGGAACTCACGCGCCGCGGCGCACACTGTACCTTTGTCTTTTATGAGCGGCCCGAGGCCGAACTGCTGCACAGCGTCATCCGCCAGCACCAGCTACCCGTGATCTGGGTGAAGGACGAGGCGGCGGCGCTGCAACGCTATCGTCAGGACCGGCCGGACTGGGTGATCTTCGGTAACGACTTTCTCGGCCTCAAGAGCCTGGATAAATCGGTCACCCGCTGCGCGCTGCTGTTTCACGGCTCCGGCACCGGCATCAAGGGCGCCTCGCTGTCACCGGGGCTGGGCGAGGTGGACGTGCGTTTTGTCTCCGGCCCGGCCCGGCTGCCCATTTTTCGTGAACGCTACCCGGAGGTTGAGCTGGTGACGGTGGGCTTCGCCAAACTGGACCCGCTGTTCGGCCCGGTCGAGCAGCAGCCGCGACTGGATCTGGCGGCGCTGGGGCTGGATCCGGCCAAACAGACCCTGCTCTACGCCCCCACCTTTTACCCCAGTTCCATCGAAAACATGGGACGCAACTGGCCGGCACAGTTTGCGCAATACAACATCCTCATTAAGCCGCACGATTTCACCCTCAACAAAAGGCGTTATCGCCATCAACTCAAACGCCTGCAGCAATGGGCCCGCCATGACAACGTCTGGCTGGCCCGCCCCACCGATTACTCGCTGATCCCCTTCATGGCCACCGCCGATGTGATGGCGACCGATACCTCGTCCGCCATCTTTGAATTTGCGGCGCTGGACAAGCCGGTGATCGTGTGTGACTTCGTGCGCCTGCGCTGGAGCTACCGTGGGCCGTTCCGCTTTCGGTTGCGAAAACGGCTTGATGCCAGCACCGAGCAGTATCAGGACATCGCCCTGCACGCCAAACGCTTCAAAGACCTCAAGGCCATCGTCGACTCGCAGATGCAGCACCCGGAGCAGTTGCGCGCCCGACGCCTGGCCTACGCCGATCAGATCATGGGACAGCGCGACGGCAAGGTCGCGCAGCGGATCGTCGATTATCTACTGGAAAATCGACGATCTTGATCTTTAATAATCAGGCGGAGCCTGCATAAGGAGTATCCGGACAACGCCCGGAAGGCTGAAAGTTAATCCGAACAACAGTTATTCCAGGGAGCGGGATAGCCGGTGCATACCACACAACGCATTGCCTTTATTGCCACCGACTTGGCCATGGGCGGACGCGGGCGCAACATCACCAATCTCAGCAACGGCCTGGTCAGGCAGGGGCTGGCGGTGGACGTGTTGCTGCTGCGCACCGGCAGCAACTACCTCCACCAGCTCGATCCCGCGGTGCGGGTGATCAAGCTCAACAGCACCAACTCGCTGACCGGCCTGCCCAGCCTGGTGCGTTACCTGAGACAGGCCCGGCCCGAGGCCTTTGTGGCCCCGACCGCACGCAACACCCTGCTCGCCTTACGGGCGCGGCGTATCGCCGGCACCACGACCCGCATCTATGCCCGCCTGCACAACCACTCTTCCAGCGAGCTGGCCAAATTACACGTGATCACCCGTCAACGCAGCCTGTACCGCCTGCGTCGTCACTATAGTCGCTGTGACGGGGTGATCGCCGTCTCCGAGGGGGTCGCCGAGGACTTCTCCCGGCTCACTGGCCTGGATCACCACAAGGTAAGGGTCTGCCCCAATCCGGTGGTCACCCAGAACCTGTTACAGCTCGCCCAACAGCCCCTGAGCCACCCGTGGTTCGCTGCCGGCCAGCCACCCGTGATCCTCGGCGTGGGCCGGCTCAATCCGCAAAAGGATCTGCCCACCCTGATTCGCGCCTTCGCCATCGTGCACAAACTCATGCCCTGCCGATTGCTGATCCTGGGTGAAGGCAAACTGCGCCCCCAGCTGGAGGGCCTGATTCACGCGCTAGCGCTGGACGAGGTGGCGGCCCTGCCGGGTCATGTCGAGAATCCCTACCCTTACCTGAGGCAGGCGGCGATCTACGTGTTGTCTTCCGCCTGGGAAGGCCTGCCCAATGCGCTCATCGAGGCCCTGGCGCTGGGCACCGCCGTGGTATCGACAGACTGCCCCAGCGGCGCACGGGAGATCCTGGAGGATGGCAAACATGGTCGGCTGGTGCCGGTGGGGGATTTTTTTGGCCTGGCCCTGGCCATACAACAGACCCTAAAGGTACCGCCGACCGCAGAGCGGTTACAGGCCGCGGCCGCGCGCTACACCGAGGCCGCCAGCTGTCAGGCCTATCTGCAGGCCTTTGGTTTTACGCCGCCACCCGCCGCGGCCCACTCACAGATGCCCTGAGAGGCGGGTGACCGGGTCAGAAAATGCGGTTGAATACCGCCTTGCGCATGGCCTCGATGTCGGGATGAAAATCCACCTCGCCCCAGTCGTCGTGACTGATTTCGCAGGTGCTCACCGTCTGCCCGTCAGCCACCAGCGCATTAAACAGCTCCAACCAGAAAGCATCCCGGCTTTCGGGCTGCTTCACCATCTGCATCAATTTGTCATGAAAGCGCCTGCGCATCTCGGCACCGCGCACCATCACCAGGCCCACGGATTCCGCCTGTGCCTCGGCGGGATCGATCTTTTTTGATACCTGTAACAGCTGGCGCTGATCGTCCATGCGCACCTTCATGTCATCCTCGTCGTAATGGTCCTTGTGATCGATGGTGAGCTGGATGGCCTGGTGATCGCCCGCCAGCACCTGATCGTAGACGTGGGCCTTGTAGATGTTGTCACCATTGGAGACAAGGAAGTCCTCGTCCAACATGAGATAGTGGGCACACCATAACGACAGCAGATTATTCGATACGTCGTAATAGGGGTTATACACCACCTCGATCTCCGCCTGCTCCCGATAGGCATCAAGCTTCGCCTCCAGTTGTTCACTGAGGTAGCCGGTGATCACGTACACCTTGTGCAGGGTATGACTGGCGATGGCGTTTTCCAGCTGTCGATCCAGCAGCGTCGTGCCATCACCCAGATCCAGCAGCGACTTGGGGGTATCTTTGGTGAGTGGGTACAGGCGCTTGCCCTGCCCCGCGGCAAGAATAATAAGATTCATGGTTGACGTCAGTCGCTCTGCTGATTGTGATTAAAAACCGGAGCCTGTGTACCGGGCTGCCAGCGGCCTTACGACACGCTGCGCACACCAAGGCGTGTGTATAATAGCACCCCCAACCCTGATCTGGCTTATGAAACGCTACCTACTCTTCGTCAGCAAACTCTATGGCTATTCCATTGTGCGCCCCGTACAGGAGGCGATTCGCGCCCGCGGCGACGAGGTGGCGTGGTTTGTTCATGGCGTCAGCGACCAACATCTGCGCGCCGACGAGCGACAGCTCAAGACCGTCGCCGAGGTGATGGACTACCAGCCACATGCGGTGTTCGTCGCCAGCAACTGGGTGCCCGATTTTTTTCCCGGCGCGAAGGTGCAGCTGTTTCACGGCTTCAATGCCGAAAAGCGCGACGAACAGGTCGGGCATTTTCGCATCCGCGGCTGGTTCGATCTCTACTGCACCCAGGGCCCCAGCACCACCGCCCGGTTTCAGCAACTCGCCGAGCAGCACGGCCACTTTCGCGCCATCGAGACCGGCTGGCCCAAGGTGGATCCGCTGTTTTGGCAGGACCACCAGCCCGGCCTGCGCGAACAACTGGGCATCCATAAACCCATCGTGCTCTACACCTCCACCTTCAGCCACCGCCTCAGTGCCGCGCCCCGGCTGCACGACACCATTGCCCGGCTGGCCGAGGCCGGCCACTGGCACTGGCTGGTGAACCTGCACCCGAAAATGGACCCGGCGATCGTCGAATCCTACCGGGCACTGGAGGGCCCGAATCTCACCTTCATCGACACCGACAACATCATCCCCCTGCTGAAGGCCGCCGACGTGATGGTGTCCGACACCTCCTCCGTGGTGTTTGAATTCATGTTGCAGGACCGCCCCGTCGTCACCTGCCGGCACCGCAACCCGGGGCCGCACCTGGTAGACATTCAGCAGGCCGACCAGCTGGAGGCGGCTATCGAGCAGGCGCTCACCCACCCCGCCGATTTGATGAGCGAGATCAGGAAGTATGCCGACTGGCTACACCCCTATCGCGACGGTAAATCCAGCGAACGGGTACTGGATGCCACGGAGGCATTTCTGGCCAACGACTACCGCAGGCTCCGACGCAAACCGCTGAACCTGGGACGCCGCCTCGGCACGCGCCGCAAACTGGGCTATTGGTGGTGGTGAGGTGATGGATGCTGAGTAGGAGGCCAGCCCTCTGGCCGATGGGTCGGGTTGGTGAAATTGTTGAGGTTGAATCGCCGAGGGGGCTCGGCTCCTACAGCCCAGTTAAGGCGCAATAACCGAAGGGCATTACGCCGCATGACTATCCGGCCTTTTTCGCCAGCCGCGCTTCCCGCCGCAGGGTCCACAGGGCGGCATATTTATTAAACGCCCCCTGCGCATAGGTGACGGCCACCAGGAAACCCACAGGGCCGTCCAGCAGGCCGAGGCGTAAAAAGTAGATCAGGATAAAATTCCACAGCGAGCGCAGGGCGGCGATGAGCAGTCCGCCACCCCATTTGCCGGCGGCAAATCGCTTCTGTCCACCCAGCCAGGCGTACTTGGCACTCTTTTGCAGGGCGTGGCCGTAGTTGCGATGGGTGTAGTGATAGAGGCGTCCTTCCAGCGCCCCCACCCGGCCCTTGGGTAACACCACGTGCTCATGCACCTGGGCATCGGTGAACCGCGCGCCCTCGCGGCGGAACAGGCGCAGGGGCGCGCGGGCGCTGCGACCAAAGTCCATGCGGTGGCCATAGACCATCACCGCCCAGGGCGTGCGATAGCCCACGCAGTCCGGGTTGTGGTTGAGGGCGGCGTCGATATCATGTCGCAATTCAGGTGAAACACGCTCATCGGCGTCAATGGAGAGTACCCAGTTGCCGTTAGCCTTTTCCAGAGCGCGCTGTTTTTGCGGGCCATAACCGGGCCAGTCGGTTTCATATAGCTTATCGGTGTAGCGCCGCGCAATCTCGACGGTGTTGTCCGACGAACCGCTGTCCAGCACGATAATCTCGTCCGCCCAGCCGGCCACCGACTGCAGGCAGGGTTCGATGCGGTCCGCCTCATCCTGGGCGATGATGGTAACCGACAGGCTCTGCTGACGCTGCACCGGTGCGCGCCGGGCCTGCTGGCGTCGGGTCTGGATGGCGGCAAAGATGGCCGCCAGATAAAAGGCGAAAAAGCTGATGGGGCGATCACGTTCCAGGATCGCCTCGGAGAAACCAAAACACATGTAGGCCACGATGAGCAGCAGGCCCGCCAGGGCCAGGCGCTGCTGATCGAGATCGGGTTGACGCCGCAGCCCATCGACCAGCAGTTTGGCGGGGATCAGAAACAGCAGCCAGATCGCCACCAGCGCCAGCGTGCCGCCATTGGCCATCGTCGCGAAAAACTGGTTATGTGGATGTCCCCAGGCTGCGGCCGAGCTATTTCGTACGCCGGCATCTACCAGGGCCTGCGCATTTTCCTGATAGTGTCCCCAACCCACGCCCACTAGCGGATTATCCAGATAGATCTGCCAGGCCGCCTGCCACATCTCCAGACGTGTCCCCACCGAGGTGCCGCGCGCAGGACTGGTGATCTCGCTCTGGAAATAGCTGCTGAGGTTGGCGGTGGTGCGATCCACGGTCTTCTGTACGCCGGTGGCGGGCACAAAATAGGCGCCCGCCACCACAATCACCAACAAGGCTACCGCCGACCACCGTTGCCAGACCGGAATCCGCGCCCGGGCATACCAGAGGAACACCAGGCCCAGAAAGGGGATCGCCACCCAGCCGCCGCGGGCATGGGATAACAGGCTGGCCAGCAGACCGCAGGCCGCCGCCAATAACGGCAGTACCACCTGCCAGCGGGCGCGCTGGCGGAACCAGCCCAGGCCGGCCAGGGCCATCACCCCGGTAATGAGGGCGATATCCCCAAAGATGATCGGATGGGTAATCCCCTTGGCGCGAAAACCGGGCGGCTTGCCCCAGACCTCAAACAGCGCCACCGCCGCGGCCAGTAGCGCGCCCACCACCAGCCCGTACCAGAGGGCCGCCAGGCTCACCCCGGCGCGGCGCAAAAACACATAGGCCGGGATCACCAGCAGCAGGCGGGCAAACTTGCCGAGTTTTTTGACGCCGCTGTGATCGATGCCCCCGAGCAGGGTGACCAGCAGGGCGGTGAGAAAAAACAGGCCCACCGCAAAATACAGCAGCTTCTCTTCGCGACTGGCCTGGCCGCCGCCGCGCTGTTGGTAGGCCACCCAGAAACCGGCCAGCGCCAGCAGGCCCAGCCCCAGGCCGTCGGCCGGACGCAACACCAGGATCAGTACAGGAAACAGAAACACCAGCGCCGCGCCACAGGCGTGGGTGAGCCTGTGGGGCGCGGTCTGGGGGGCGGCGTTATCGGTCATATGAGGTTGTTGAATGAGATGGAGGGATCATCAATCCCCCTTCTAACAATAGTTAGTCTTTCAGGGTGTACTCGGCGCCGCAGTACGGGCACTTGGCTTTGCCGGTCTTTTCGATGGCCAGATAGACCCTGGGGTGCGAATTCCACAGGCTCATGCCATCCATGGGGCAGTGTAGTGGCAGCTGCGCACGGCTGACCTCATAGTGGTTTTCCGCATTGGCCGGAATCTCGGTGACGCCCTGTGTCTGACTCATACTCCCCTCTCCCTCAAAAGCCGTGTTATTGCCATCTTGTTATGGGTCATCGGCCCGCTACGCCACCGGGGTCAGCCAGTCCTGATAATCGGCGTGACGGCCATGCACCACGTCAAAATACAGGGTCTGTAATTTTTCAGTGATGGGGCCGCGTCCGCCGTTGCCAATGGCGCGATTGTCCAGCTCACGGATGGGTGTCACCTCCGCGGCGGTGCCGGTGAAAAAGGCCTCGTCCGCGACATACACCTCATCCCGGGTGATGCGTTTTTCGCGCACCTCATAACCCAGCTTGGCCGCCAGCACCAGGATCGTCTCCCGGGTGATGCCTTCCAGGGCAGAGGTCAGCTCCGGCGTGTAGATCACGCCATTGCGCACAATAAAGATATTCTCGCCGCTGCCCTCGGCCACAAAGCCGTCCACGTCCAGCAACAGGGCCTCGTCATAGCCGTCGGTGAGGGCCTCCTGCAGGGCCATCATCGAGTTGATGTAATTACCGTTAGACTTGGCTTTGCACATGGTGACGTTGACGTGGTGCCGGGTGAAGGACGAGGTCTTGATGCGGATCCCCTTCTCCATGCCTTCGGCACCCAGATAAGAACCCCATTCCCAGGCCGCCACCATGACGTGGGTCTTGAGATTGTCGGCGCGCAGGCCCATGCCCTCGGAGCCGTAAAAGCACATGGGCCGCAGATAGGCACTGCTGAGCCCGTTATCGCGCACCGCGGCACGTTGCGCCTCATTGATGGTCGCCTTATCGAAGGGCATGTCCATGCCGAGAATCTTGGCGGAACGGAACAGGCGATCGGTATGCGCCTGCATCCGAAAAATGGCCGGGCCCTTGCTGTCCGTATGATAGGCACGCACGCCTTCAAATACGCCCATGCCGTAATGCAGGGTATGGGTGAGCACATGCACCTTGGCCTCGCGCCAGGGTACCAGGTTGCCATCCACCCAGATGACGCCATCGCGATCATCCATCGACATACTGCTTTCTCCTATTCATGTTCATGCTTTTCATCCAATGCGACCGACCCAAACACCTTGCGCCAGAGTCCGGTGACCTGCCGGCGCTCGGCGAGAAACTGGTCATCCGCCACCACTGCCTTCTGATCCTGCAGGGCCCGCCGGTGCACCTCCGCCCGGTAACGCCGGTAGGCCTCCGCCAGGGCGGCCGCTTCTTCCGCGGTCAGAAAATCGGCCTCCGTCAGCTGTTGGGCGAAGCCTTCCAGCAGGCGAATGTTGTCCGTATAGGTGGTCAGCGCCGGGGTTTTATGCGCCCAATTCAAAACCCCGAATTGAACCATAAATTCGATATCGGCGATACCGCCGCGACCCTGTTTGAGGTCAAATTGTCCGTCTTTCTGCTGCACGAGCGTCTCCCGCATGCGCTCGCGCATCGACACGATATCGTGGCGCAGGGTCTCCGTCTCACGCACCCGCATCAGCACCTCGCGGCGCAGCGCCTCAAATTCGGCACGCAGGCCGTCATCACCTGCCACCACCCGGGCGCGCACCAGGGCCTGATGTTCCCAGGTCCAGGCCTGCTGGTGCTGATAGCTCGCATAACTCGGCAGGCTGGTGACCAGCAGCCCGGAGGCGCCGCTGGGCCGCAGTCGCAGATCCGCCTCATACAACACGCCGGCCGGCGTCACCGCGGTCAGAATGTGGATGATGCGCTGCCCCAGGCGCGCATAAAATACACTGTCGGCGATGGGCCGGGGGCCGTCGGTGAGAGCATCCGCCTGGTCATGGGCGGCGTGCAGAAACACCAGATCAAGGTCCGAGCCGTAACCCAGTTCCAGTCCTCCGAGCTTGCCATAGGCCACGACGGCAAAGCCCTTTTCGGTCTGCGATCCGGCCACGCAGGCGGGTCGGCCATGGCGCTCCAGCAGGTGCTGCCAGGCCAGTTCCAGCGCGGCCTGCACGATGACCTCGGCGATGTCGGTGAGGTGATTGCTCACCTCCATGAGCGGCACGGCCTCGACCACGTCGGCCGCCGCCACCCGCAGGACGCTGGCCTGCTTGAACTGTCGCAGGGCGTCCATGGCCTGCTCCAGATCGTCCGCCGGGAAGCGCTGTAACTGGCGCTGCAGGTCGGCCTCCAGCTCCGCCCGGGCGGGCGGCGAGTAGAGACTACGCGGGTCAAACAGCTCGTCCAGCAGGATGGGGTGGCGCGCCAGCAGCTGGGCAATCCAGGCGCTGGCGGCACACAGGCGCACCAGCTGGGACAGGACCATGGGGTGCTCGTTGAGCAGGGCGATATAGGCGGTGCGACTGGCGATGGTCTCCATCAGCGACAGCACCCGCAACAGGGTCGTGTCACTGAGCGCCTCGCCCTGCACCACCTTGCCCTCTTCCAGGGTGCTGACCGCCCCCAACAACAGGGGGATCAGCCGGTCCATGCGGGTGCGCCCGGTAGGTGATAACACCGCGTAACCCCGGCCGGTCCGGAACGCCTGCAGACGGGCATAAAGCACCTCGACCTCCCGATAACCCGCCGCCCGCAGGATGCCCAGGGCCTCCTCCGGCTCCGGCGGGGTCAGCCACAGGCGGCTCAGGCCCGATTCATCGACCTGGGCATGTCCCGTCTGCGGCGAGGCAAATACCTGTTCGAAGTGGCTGTGCACCCGGGTCATATGACCGCGCAGCACGGGCAGGAATTCATCCCAGTGCGCAAAGCCCATACCGAAGGCCAGGCGCTGCCGGCCCCGCTCATCCTCGGGCAGCTGGTGGGTCTGCTGATCCTGGTATTCCTGAATCCGATGTTCGGTGTTGCGCAAAAAGGCGTAGGCCGTCAACAGCTGCTCCACCACATAGGCGGGCAGGTAATCCTGCTCGCCCAGCCAGCGCAGTACGGCCTGGATCTCGCGCCGCTGCAGATCGGGCTCGCGGCCGCCGCGCACCAGCTGGAAGGCCTGACCGATAAACTCCACCTCGCGAATCCCGCCGGAGCCCAGCTTGACATTGTTGGCCATGCCGCGACGCCGGACCTCCGACTCCACCATCTTTTTCATCTCGCGTAGCGCCTCGAAGGCGCCGTAATCGAGATAACGGCGGAACACGAAGGGGCGCAGGATCTCGAACAGCCGCGCCCCCGCCTGCGGATCGCCGGCGACCACGCGCACCTTGATCAGGGCATAGCGCTCCCAGTCACGGCCATGGGCCTGATAATAATTCTCCAGCGCCGCAAAGCTGCTCGCCAGCGCGCCACTCTGGCCAAAGGGCCGCAGTCGCATATCGACGCGAAACACGAAACCCTCGCCGGTGGTCTCGTCCAGGGCGCGGATCAGTTGCTGCCCCAGCTGTTTGAAAAATACCTCATTGGGCTTGCCGCGGTCGGTTTCCCCATCCTCCGGATAGGCGAAGATCAGATCCACGTCGGAGGAAAAATTCAGCTCGCCGGCACCCAGTTTGCCCATGCCCAGTACCAGCATGCCCATCGGCTCACCGCTTGCATCGCGGGGCTCGCCCTGCTGGGTGATCAAGGCCGCCTGCAACCAGTCCAACGCCCCCTGAATGCAGGCATCGGCCAGCGCCGAAAGGTCGGCCATGGTCTCATTGACATCGGCCAGCCTGGCCAGGTCGCGCCAGGCGATACGCACCATCTCCCGCTGGCGCAGGCGCCGCAACTGCACGCCCAGGGTCTGCGCATCCGTCACCGCCTGCATGGCCTGCCCGACATGGGCGGTCAGCTCGTCGACGGGCGTCCCGTAACACCGCTGCAGGTCGCCGCTGTGCACCAGGTCCAGCAACAGGCCGGGGCGGGAGACGCAACGCTGCGCCACAAATTCGCTGCCGGCCCACACCCGGCAGAGCTGATCCAGAAACGGCGGATCGAATTCGCCCGCCGACGTCTCGCCGGCGGCCAGCACGGTCCCGAAATCCGACCAATAGCGACGCACCGCCGCCCGTAAATCTTCAGGCACGGCCTCCAGGGCAGACTCAAAGGCGGTTGAATTGATTGCGCGTATTCCTTCTTAAAGTTGAGCCGCAACGGGGCCTTTCAGGGCCACTAACCCGCGGGCGGGCGGTTAAAGATTGCCCGCTGGTGGACCGATACACTAGGAGTCTGTCGGACTTGAGACTGATCTCGGCAACGGCTCCGGCGTTGCGCTATCGCCTGCGTCCGTGCAGTCGTGCCGCGCCATTTTAACGAATCAAGAACCTGATAACGCCCCACGGAGCAGGATAGCAATGGAAATCTCTGATTACCTCAAACTCATGGTCAAGTATGAAGCCTCTGACATTTATTTCACAGTCGGCGCCCCGGTCAGTGCCAAGATCCACGGCATTCTCAAACCACTGGAAAAGACCACCCTGCCGGCCGGGCGCACCAAGGCACTGGCCTATGAGCTGATGAGTGAGGAGCAGATTGCCCAGTTCGAGCTCAAACCGGAAATGAATCTGGCCCACTCCCTGCCGGGCATCGGTCGTTTTCGTGTCAACGTGTTCAAGCAACGCAATCAGGCGGCGATGGTGATTCGCCATATCAAGACCGAGATCCCCAGCGCCCAGGAACTGGGTCTGCCGCCCATCCTGCAAAAGATCATCATGCAAAAACGCGGGCTGGTGCTGTTTGTCGGCGGCACGGGCTCCGGTAAATCCACCTCACTGGCAGCCCTGATTGATGCCCGCAACACACACTCTTCCGGCCACATCATCACCATCGAAGACCCCATCGAGTTCATCCATAACCACAAGAAGTCCATCGTCAACCAGCGTGAAGTGGGACTGGATACCGACAACTACGAAGATGCCCTGAAAAACACACTGCGCCAGGCGCCTGACGTAATCCTGATCGGCGAGGTGCGTGACCGCGAGACCATGGAGCACTGTATCGCGTTTGCCGAAACCGGGCATCTGGCGATCTCCACCCTGCATGCCAATAATTCCAACCAGGCCCTGGACCGTATCATCAACTTCTTCCCGGAGGATCGCCGCAATCAGCTGCTGATGGATCTATCGCTGAACGTACGTGCCTTTATCTCCCAACGGCTGATCCCCACCCTGGACGGCAAACGCGCGGTGGCGGTGGAGGTGCTGCTGGGTACGCCGCTGATCCAGGACCTGATCCTCAAGGGCGACATCCACGGCATTCGGGACATCATGGAAAAGTCCACCAACCTGGGCATGCAGACCTTCGATCAGGCCATCTTCAAGCTGTACAAGGATGGCGTCATCAGCATCGAAGAGGCGCTGCGCAATGCCGACTCGCAAAACAATCTGCGCCTGAAGATCAGCCTTTCGGAGGGCGCGGTCGAGGTGGATGAAAATATGAAGATTGAGGAAGACCCGGATGACGTCAACGCCATGGCGGGCCGTCCGGGGACGCTCAATCTGATGATGGAACCCAAATAGACCGACTAGCCTGCCGGCAACGACGGGGTTAACCGCTCGCTAAAACAGCTCGTCCGCCACCCCGGTATCGGACGCCGTCTCGCGCCCGCCGTCACCGCCACCGGGGTGATTCAACACGGTGGACTCCTCTGCCTGACGCTGCGGTACGTGCTCCTGACGGAAGGTCTCAAAGATGGCATTCGGATGACCCGCCTTCGCCAACAGGCCGGTCTCGGGATCGATGCGCACGGTCACCAGACCCGGCGGCTGCTCGGGGACATGCACGGGCAAGCCCTTGAGGGCGGTGTGCATGAATTCAATCCACATCGGCAAGGCCGCATAACCACCGGTCTCCCTGGCGCCCAGCGGCTGCGGTTTATCAAACCCCACCCAGGCGGTCGTCACCAGATTGGAGGTGTAACCGGAGAACCAGGCATCATGCTGATCGTTGGTGGTGCCGGTCTTACCGGCGAGATCGGGCCGCCCCAGCGACCGCGCACGGCGGCCCGTACCGTACAGGATGACATCCCGCATCATGCTCCGGATCAGATAGGCGTTCTGCGGGGTCAGTACGCGCGGCGCGATATTCACCGGCATCACCTCGGCCGCGGTCGGCGGGCCAACAAAGGGCTCCGCACCCGGTTCCGCGATGACATCGGCCTGTGCCTGTAGTTTCTCTTCACAGGCCTCGCAGACCGTGAAGGGCGCGGCCCGATACAGCACGCTGCCTTCTGCGTCTTCGATGCGGTCGATGAAATACGGCACCGGCCGATAGCCCCCATTGGCGAACACCGAAAACCCCGACACCAGCTCCAGCGGCGTGACCGCGCCACTGCCCAGGGCCAGCGACAGGTCGCGCGGCAGGCGCTTTTCATCAAACCCAAAACGCGTCACATAATTGATGGCATAACCGATACCGATCGCCCGCAACAGACGAATCGACACCAGGTTGCGCGACTCTACCAGGGCCTGACGCAGACGCGTCGGACCAAACACCTTGCCACTGTAGTTTTCCGGGCGCCAGGCGGCCTCCAGCCCCTCATCTTCAAACACCACCGGGGCATCATTAATGAGGCTGGCCGCGGTAAAGCCCTTTTCCAGCGCCGCCGAATAGGTGAAGGGTTTAAAGTTTGAGCCGGGCTGACGCTCGGCCTGGGTGACCCGATTAAATTTACTCTGCTGAAAATTAAACCCGCCGACCAGCGCCCGAATACCCCCGTCACCGGGATCCATCGAGACCAGCGCCCCCTCGACCTCCGGTAGCTGCGCCAGCTGCCAGAGGTCTTCGCCGGCTGTCGCATCGTCGCTTTCACGGATATAAACCACATCGCCACGGGACAGGATATCGGCCGCCTGCTGCGGGGCTGCGCCTACTCGGCCGTTGGCCTCGCTCGGTGCGGCCCAGGACAGGCCCGGCCAGTCGATGCGCAGCACGCCGCGATGGGGCTCATAGACGACGGCGGACTGTTCTGCCGTCGCCAGCACCAGGGCGGGCAACAGGCCGTTGATTTCAGAGAACGGCTGCAACAAAGGCATCCACTGATCCTCACCAGCTTCTTCCTTTAATACATGCCGCGCCAGGGCGCCGCGATAACCGTGACGAAGATCATAGGCCAGCAGGGCATTTCGCTGCGCCGTATTGGCGGCCATCTGCATACCGGAATCAATGCTGGTGTACACCTTATAGCCGGCGGAATAGGTCATGTCGCCGTAGCGTTCAATCATTTCCGCCCGCACCATTTCCGCCACGTAGGGCGCCACTACCTCTTTCGACAATCCGTGCAGGCTGGCGTCATCCAGCGTATCGCGCGCCTGGCTGTGGGCCGCCTCATCGATGAACCCCAGCTCATACATCCGACCCAGCACATAATTGCGGCGCAACAGGGCACGGGCCGGATTGATAATCGGGTTATAGCGCGAAGGCGCCTTGGGCAGGCCGGCCACCATCGCCAGCTGCGCGATGCTCAACTGATCAACCGGCCGACCGTAATAGACCTGCGCGGCCGCACCAACACCGTAGGCGCGATTGCCGAGATATATCTTGTTGAGATACAGGGCCAGGATGTCCTGCTTGCTCAGCTCATTTTCGATTTTTAGCGCCAGCAGAATCTCGTTCAATTTGCGCAAATAGGTTTTTTCGCTGCTCAAAAAGAAATTGCGCGCCACCTGCATGGTGATCGTGCTGCCGCCCTGTCCCTTTTCACCCGTACGCAACAGATAAAAGGTCGCCCGCAGCAGCCCCTGATAGTCCACGCCCGGATGCTCGAAGAAACGGTTATCCTCCGCCGCCAGTACCGCCTGCACCATCAGCGGCGGAATCTCTGCATAGTCCAGTGGGGCGCGTTTCTTCTCGCCAAACTCGGCGATCAGTTTTTGATCGCGCGTGTATACCCGCAACGGCACCTGGAATTGCACGTCCTTGAGACTCTCAATGGACGGCAAGTCGGGCACAATAAAAAGGGCAATCGCCGACAGACCAAGGGCGATCAAAAAAACACCAGTCACTGCAGAAATCAGCAACCAGCGTACAGGGAGTTTAAAAGAAGACATCAGATACAAAAATTTGTGATAGTGTTCATGGATATTGACAAGGGGTAAGTATAAAACTTCTAATTAGATCAACCTAATACTAAATATTCTTCGACAATCCGTAATCTATAGTAAAGTTTCCAAATTCACTACCGATAATCTGCTTGCGAGTATGATAATGGGAAATAAAACGTGCGAATAGCAGATCTCTTTGCTCATAAAAAACCTCCACTCATTGGACTGGACATTAGCTCAACTTCGGTAAAACTGCTGGAGTTAAGTCGCCATGGTGACGGCTACCGTGTCGAGGCCTATGCAGCGGAACCACTGCCACCCAATTCGGTCGTTGAAAAAAATATTACTGACGTCGAAGCCGTCGGTGAGGCCATCCGACGCGTGGTAAAACGTGCCGGCTCACGCAGCAAGTTCGCCGCCGTCGCCGTCGCCGGCTCTTCGGTCATCACCAAGGTGATCACCATGCCGGCCTCGCTTTCCGAAGATGAGATGGAAAGCCAGATTGAACTGGAAGCGGACCAATACATTCCCTATTCCCTGGAAGAGGTGAATCTGGATTTCGAAATCCTCGGGCCCTCGGATGACAATCCCGATACAGTCGATGTGTTGCTGGCGGCCTCGCGTAGCGAGAATGTCGACTCCCGTGTCGCCGCCGTCGAACTGGGCGGGCTCACCGCCAGGATTGTGGATATCGAGGCCTACACCCTGGAAAATGCCTTTAGCCTCATTACCTCACAGATCCCCGGGGGCACGGCAGACAAAACCATCGCCATCATTGATGTGGGCGCCACCATGACGACCCTCAGCGTATTACACAACGAAAAGATCATTTATACCCGCGACCAGGTTTTCGGCGGCAAGCAGCTCACGGAAGAAATCCAGCGCCGCTACGGCCTGTCCTACGAGGAAGCCGGCATGGCCAAGCGCCAGGGTGGCCTGCCTGACAATTATGTGCCCGAGGTGCTGGATCCCTTCAAGGATGCCATGACCCAGCAGGTCAGCCGTTCACTACAGTTCTTTTTTTCGTCCAGCCAGCATAATTCAGTCAACCATATCGTGCTGGCCGGCGGTAGCGCGTCCATTCCCGGTGTCGATGAACTCATCGAAGAGCGGGTCGGCACCAGCACTTCGATTGCCAATCCCTTCACTAATATGTCACTGGTCTCCAAGGTCAAGGCACAGGCATTGAGCAATGACGCACCGGCGCTGA
Source organism: Gammaproteobacteria bacterium (assembly GCA_032250735.1). NCBI lineage: Bacteria > Pseudomonadati > Pseudomonadota > Gammaproteobacteria > Gammaproteobacteria bacterium. The sequence continues at coordinate 41,849 of JAVVEP010000001.1, read as the reverse complement.
TGATTGCCTGCGGACTTGCGCTAAGGAGCTTCGACTAATGCCACACATTAATCTACTCCCCTGGCGTGAAGACGAACGGCGCGAGAAACAGCGCACCTTCATCAACATCGCGGCTGGCGCAGCCATCATGATGCTCGGCATTATCGTGCTGGTTCATATCCGTATGGCGGGCGTTATTGAGGAACAAAACAACCGCAATCAGTTCATGACGGATCAGATTGCGCAGGTCGACAAGGACATCAAAGAAATCGAGAGCCTCGAAAAAGAGAAGGCCGCCCTGCTGGCGCGCATGAAGGTCATTCAGGAACTGCAGAGCAGTCGCCCTGAGATCGTGCATATATTTGATGAGATCGCCACCAGCATGCCGGAAAAGGTATTTCTGATCACCCTCTCCCGCAAAGGTCGAGAGATCGATCTGACCGGCGTTGCCGACTCCAACGACTATGTCTCGGAGCTGATGCGCAATCTGGACAAATCGCCCTGGTTAACCAACCCCAGACTTGAGGTCATCAAGTCCGACGTCAAGGAATACCCGGGCGCCAGCTGGTTCCAGATGAAAGTCTCACAAGCCGTTCCAAAAACCGAGAAGGCCGACAAATGAACCTGTCTGACCTGAAAGACCTTAACAACCTCGATCCCAATAATATTGGCAGCTGGCCCATCGCCGCCAAGGCTATTGTTATCCTGCTGCTCTGCACCACGCTGTTATTCGCCGGCTATTATTTGGACACCAGCGACCAACTGCTTGAGCTTGAGGCCGCGCAACAGAAGGAAACGACCCTCAAGCAGGAATTTGAAACCAAGCAGGCCAAGGCCGTTAACCTGGCGGCCTACAAAGAGCAGATGCTGGAAATGCAGCGTTCCTTTGGCGCGCTGCTGCAACAGCTGCCGGGTGAAACCGAGGTGGCCGGACTACTTGTCGATATCTCACGCATCGGCATCATCAGCGGGCTGGAATTTGAACTCTTCAAACCCGAGGCTGAAACCCCAAAAGAATTCTATGCCGAGTTACCCATTCAAATCCGAGTCAAAGGCAATTATCATCAGTTCGGCAACTTTGCCAGCGCCACCGCAGCCCTGTCACGAATCGTTACACTGCATGACCTGACCCTCTCCTCAAAAGCCAAACCGGGAGATGACAGCCGCATGACCATGGAGGCCACGGCAAGAACCTATCGCTACCTCGACAAAGACGAAGAAAGCAGCAACAGCAAAAAGCAACGCAAACCACGGGGTAAGAAATAATGGTTACGGCCAATAGCCTCCGAAACGATGGCCTTGAGGGCAAGTCCAGGATCCGCCTGCAGATCAGGCGCAGCACCATCGCGCGCTGCATCCTCGCGGCCTGTATTATTGTCGGGCTGTCTGCCTGCAGCGATGAGGCCACGGTGGAGCTGCAGGAATATATTGCCGATGTGAAGTCGCGGCAGAAGAGCCGCATACCACCACTCCCCAAACCACAGGAGTTTGAGGTTTTTACCTACAACGACAGCACCACCAGGAATCCCTTCGAGCCCACGGTCGAAATCCAGGCCATGGAATCAAACAATGGCTTGCGACCCGATATGAGCAGGGCCAGGGACGTACTGGAACAGTACGCACTGGGCAGCCTGAAAATGATGGGTAGCCTGGAAAAAAATGGTCAATTATGGGCGCTTATTCGCTCAAGCGATGGCACCCTATACCGCACCACCATCGGCAAGCACCTCGGCAAAAATAATGGCCGCATCACAAAAATTACCGAAACAGAGATTGAATTAAGGGAAATCGTTCCAGACGGCCTGGGGGGATGGATTGAACGCACATCAACCCTGGTTGCAAGCGAATGATGCCAGCGAGGACTTTGTAATGGGCTTTTTCACTCGATTATTTGGATCAAATACTATGCGCGCACGTGAGAATAAAATGATGAAACCAAAATTACGCTGCCTGAGCCTTATCCTGTTTTACGGCATGCTTGCGCTCACATCCGCATTTGCAGCCGATGCGCCGGAGCTTTCCCTGGATTTCATCGACTTTAAAAAGCTTCCGGACAATACGGTGGAGATTCGCATGGCCCTGTCCGGCGACGCCCCACAGCCTACTGACTTCACCTCAAAAAGCCCCGCACGCATCTCGCTCGATCTGGCTGGCGTGAATAACAACCTGCCCTGGAGCCTGCCGCTGCCCGTCGATGTCGGCGTCGCCCAGACCGTCAAGGCCGTACAGGAAAAGGGTCGCACCCGTGTCAGCGTCAACCTCGACAAACTGGTTAGCTATGAACTTCGCACCGAAGGCAAAAACATCTTTCTGAAGATTGGCGATGAGGCCTCAGCACCGGCCGCCGAGACCGCAGCCGTCCCAGCCCCCCCGGCTGAAACCGTCGCGGCGCCCGCTGCCGAATTCACCGACACCGCGACGCCCATCAAGAAGGCCGAGAGCAATGGCAGCACCAAGAAACTGAAGGACATCACCTTCACCTCCCTGCCCGGCGACAGCGTACAGGTCCGTCTCAACTTCTCTGGCCCTGCCACCAACCCCGGCAATTTCACCATCGACAATCCCGCACGCATCGTGCTGGACTTCCCCAACACCGGCAGCATCCTGGACTGGAAGAGCAAAAATATCGGCATCGGCTTCGCCAAGAGCGTGACCGCCGTAGAGGCCGGGGACCGTACCCGTATCATCTTGAACCTGGTGCAGCTGATCCCCTTCGAGAGTGAAGTCTCAGGCAACAATGTCATTATCACCCTTGCCGGCAGTCGCACGGCGCAGGCAACACCGGCCGCCAGCGCAACCGCGGGCGCAGCAGCAGCGGTGGCTGGCTCCTCCGCCCTACATCGCATCAACAGCATTGACTTCCGCCGCGGCAAAGACGGCGAGGGCAAGATCATCATTGGTCTGTCCGATGGCGACACGCCGATCAGCACCGGCGAATCGGGTCATCAGATTTTTGTCGAATTCGGCGACACCGAACTGCCCAGCACCCTGCAACAGCGCCTGGATGTCACCGATTTTGCCACGCCGGTACAATTTATCGACACCACGCAATCCGGCGACCGCACCCGCCTGGCCATCACCCCCAGCGGCGACTACGAATACCTGGCCTACCATGCCGGTAACAGCTACACCATCGAGGTGAAAGAGATTCCAAAGGAAAAGACCGCAGCCGCCAAGAAAGACCAGTTTGGTTATACCGGAGAGCGCCTGTCACTGAACTTTCAGGATATCGAGGTGCGCGCCGTCCTGCAGCTCATCGCGGACTTCACCAGCCTGAACATGGTGACCAGCGACTCGGTACAGGGCAACCTGACACTCCGCCTGAAAAATGTCCCCTGGGATCAGGCGCTTGATCTGATTCTGAAAACCAAGGGCCTGGCGATGCGCAAGGCCGGCAATGTCATCATGGTTGCGCCGGCAGAAGAGATCGCCGCGCAGGAAAAACTGGAGCTTGAGGCGAACAAACAGATCGAAGAACTGGCCCCCATCAAGACCCAGCTGATACAGATCAACTTTGCCAAGGCCTCGGAAATCGCAACAATACTCTCATCAAAGGGCGGCATCATTTCCGAACGCGGTCATTCCACCGTCGACGAACGCACCAATATCCTGCTGGTATCCGATACGGCGGACCGGCTGGATGCCGCCCGCGAGCTGATCAAGACCCTGGACATCCCTGTCCGCCAGGTCATGATCGAGTCACGCATCGTGATCGCCGATGACGATTTCGCCAAGGACCTTGGTGTTCGCTTCGGTGTTACCTCCATCAATGACAGAAACAGCGACCTGATCTTTGGCTCCGGCACCATCAACGCCACCGATGCCATGGCCGGTTCAGCGTTGGATAACCTGGCCGACACCAGTGGCGCTAGCCCCTACCCTATCAGCATCCCCACAGGTGCGGGCGGCATACCTCAACGTATGAACGTGAACATGCCGGTTGCAGCCCCCAATGCAGGTCGTATAGCCCTTTCCATTCTGGGCGCCAATACCTTGCTCGATCTGGAGCTATCTGCCCTGCAACTTGAGGCCCGCGGTGAAGTGGTTTCAAACCCCCGCGTCATCACCGCCAACCAGAAAGAGGCCCTCATTCAACAGGGCACAGAGATCCCATACCTGGAGGCCTCTTCCAGTGGCGCAACAACCATCTCCTTCAAGGAGGCGGTACTGGCCTTGCGCGTGACACCACAGATCACCCCCGACGACCGCATCATACTTGATCTCAAGATCAACAAGGACAGTATCGGTGAGCGATTCTCAGGCGAAAACGGATCCGTTATCCCCAGCATTGACACCAAGGAGATCGAGACCCAGGTATTGATGAATAATGGTGAAACCGTGGTACTGGGTGGCGTCTATGAGCAGGAAACACGCAACGAGAGTGACCGCGTCCCCTTCCTTGGCGATCTGCCCTTCATTGGCGTCCTGTTCCGGACGACCCGGGAACTCAGCAAGAAGAGCGAGCTGCTGATTTTTGTGACACCCAAAATCCTCAAACAGGAACTCGGCAACAAGTAACCACAGCAACTGCCAACACGTCCATAAATAGAAACGGCGCCTCAGGTGCCGTTTCTATTTATTCCTCCTATTATTCCTCTTGCTATCTTTCATCTAGTTCCTCACCAACATCCATTGACCGGATTTTCCCACCTTACTCACACCCGCTGATGACACAACCTGCGCCGATCGACACAGCATTAGTCATCCCCGCACCAAACCCGATATAATCCCTGCAAACCGATCTTCCGAGGCAGAATGGCACAAAACATCATCTTTGTTGGCCCGATGGGCGCAGGCAAGACCACCATTGGCAAACAACTCGCCCGCCAGCTGGGGAGAGCCTTTTACGACAGCGATCGTGTCATCGAGGAGCGCACCGGTGTGAACATACCGCTGATCTTTGAGATGGAAGGAGAAGATGGGTTTCGGCGGCGGGAGAAATCGGTCATTGCCGAACTGACCAGCAAACAGGACATTGTTCTGGCAACCGGCGGCGGCGCCATTCTCGATCCTGAAAATCGTGATCAGATCACCCGCCAGGGTTTTGTCATCTATCTCAGCGCCCCCCTTGACCACCTCTTCAATCGCACCACGAAAGACAAAAATCGCCCGCTGCTGAAGACCGCAGACCCCCGCAAAGCGCTGGAAGAAATCCTCCGCATCCGCGACCCTCTCTACCGGGAGGTTGCCGATGTGATTATCGAAACCGATGCCGGCCCGGCGCGCAGCGTGGTCAACAAAATACTGGCCCTGGTCGCCGAGCGTGGATTATAAACGGCGGGCACCAAGCCCCCTTGGCGACGACCGGAACGCACACACAGACAACCGATAAAAATATGAAAACCCTGACCGTCAATCTCAAGCTGCGCAATTATCCCATTCACATTGGCCAGAACCTGCTTGGCCAGGATTATCTGTTGACGCCGCACATACGCGGTAAACAGGTGTTAATCGTCAGCAACGAAACCGTTGCCCCGCTGTATCTCCAACAGACCCTCGGCGCGCTCAAGGATTACCACTGCGAATCCGTCATCCTCCCCGATGGAGAACAATACAAAACCCTGGAGACCACCAACCTCATCTTCGACGCCCTGCTCAGCCATCGCTTCGATCGCCAGTGCACCCTTATCGCCCTGGGTGGCGGCGTGGTGGGCGACATCACCGGCTTCGCCGCGGCCTGCTATCAGCGTGGGGTCAACTTTATCCAGATACCCACCACCCTGCTGGCGCAGGTGGATTCCTCGGTGGGTGGAAAAACCGGCGTCAATCACCCGCTGGGCAAAAACATGATCGGCGCCTTCCACCAGCCAGAATGCGTCATCATCGACATCAACACCCTCACCACGCTTGACGACCGGCAACTCTCCGCCGGGCTTGCCGAGGTGATTAAATACGGGCTGATCTCCGACGCCGAGCTGTTTACGTGGCTGGAGTCGAACATTGCCGCCCTGTTGGCCCGCGACCCCGAAACACTGGCCTATGCCATCGAACGCTCCTGCCAGAACAAGGCGACGGTGGTCGCCGCGGATGAAAAGGAGGCCGGGCCGCGCGCCCTGCTCAACCTGGGACACACCTTCGGTCATGCCATCGAGGCCGGCATGGGCTATGGTGCCTGGCTGCATGGCGAGGCCGTCGGCACCGGCATGCTGATGGCCGCCGACCTCTCGCACCGCCTGGGCGGGTTGTCGGCTGAGGAGTTGCAACGCACACAGGCATTGATCGCGGCCGCCAGACTGCCGACCAGGATCCCCGCGCAAATGGATGCCGAGCGTTTCATGCAGCTGATGGCTGTGGACAAAAAGGTGCAGTCCGGCGTCATCCGCCTGGTGCTTTTATCCGCCATCGGTGCCGGCTATGTCAGCGCCGACTACGACCCCCAAGCCCTGCGCGAGACCCTTGATGCCTTTCACCAGGCAGCCAACCGTGATGACTCGTGAGCGCTGATACCATACCCCCCACTCCGCTATCCGCGGACGGGCTCGCCCCCTACGCCACCCGCGAATGTCATTCACGCGGTCGGCAATTCCCTGAACCGCCACCCAATACGCGCAGCGAATTTCAGCGCGACCGGGATCGCATCGTGCACTCCGGCGCCTTCCGCCGCCTCGAATACAAGACCCAGGTGTTCGTTAATCACGAAGGCGACATGTTCCGCACCCGGCTCACCCACTCCATCGAGGTTGCGCAGATCAGCCGCTCCATCGCCCGCGTGCTGAAGCTCAACGAGGTCCTCACCGAAACCATCGCCCTGGCCCATGATCTCGGCCACACCCCGTTTGGCCATGCCGGACAGGATGTGCTTAATGACTGCATGCGCGACTACGGCGGCTTTGAACACAATCTGCAGTCGCTACGCATCATCGATGAGCTTGAAGAAAAATACGCCGATTTCAATGGCCTCAACCTCACCTTTGAGACCCGTGAAGGTATCTTGAAACACTGTTCGGCCAGCAACGCCCGGCGGCTTGGCGAACTGGGCCAGCGCTTCCTGGACCGACATCAGCCCGGGCTTGAGGCCCAGATCACCAACATTGCCGACCAGATCGCCTACAACAATCATGACGTCGATGACGGCCTCCGCGCCGGACTGATTACCATTGACGGCCTCTGTGAGGTCCAACTGTTTGCCGAGCAGCATGCGGCGGTGAAGCAGAAATATCCCGGCATCGTCGACAAACGCGCCGTGCATGAAATCATTCGCCGCATGATCAACCGACAGGTATCGGATTTCCTCACCAGCAGCGCCCAACGCCTGCACGACCACCAGCCGCAAACGCGCGAAGACATCACCCGGCATTCACAGCCACTGGTCGGCTTCAGCGATGAAATGACAGCGATGAATCTTGAGCTCAAGCAATTCCTGCATCACAACCTGTATCGCCACTATCGCGTTCACCGGATGACCGCCAAGGCCGCCAGCATCATCCGCTCGTTATTCGATGCCTTCATCAACGACCCCTTGCTGTTGCCGCCCGAACAGCAACAACGCGTGAAGACCCTCGAAAACCGGGACCAGCATGCCGGCCGTGCGCGCGGCATTGCGGACTACATTGCCGGGATGACCGATCGCTACGCCATTCGCGAATACGAACGCATTTTTAATGCCACTGAATTGACCTGAAACCGGGCACCACGCACAATCCGGCCCATGCGCCTCTACCTACAGACACCCCCCACGGCGGACACCTACCCACGCTACTATCACCTGTTTTTGCAGGAGGATCTTATCAATGGCTGGACCCTGGTAAAGGAGTCCGGACAACAGGGCGTCTCCGGCAAGGTCACCCGGCTACATTTTAATGACCACGAGCAGGCAATGGACGCGCTCATCAAGGCACGTGACGCGCAAATCAAACGCGGCTACCGTATTGTTTTTGCCACCGGCGAACAGAGGCCCTCTTAACCAGCATGAGCAGCATGAACGAACACCTCAGCACATCACCGCATTCCTATGTTATCGCCTACGGCATGAGCCGCGAACCCTTTGGCGATGGCATTGAAGACGACCTCTTTTACGCCGAACCCACGCGCCAGCAGAAACTCGACATCCTGCTTCACCTTACCCAGTACGGCAACGAACTCATGCTGGTCAGCGGCCCCGAGGGCAGCGGCAAGACCACACTCCTGCAGCAGTTCCAGCTACACGCGCTGGACACCTGGAAGGTCGCGCGCATTGAGGCAAAAAACGGCCTTGATGAACGCAAACTCGTGCAACAGCTGTTTCATCAGATGGGACTGCAGTTTCATGGCGCCACCCATGCCGAACTGCTTGAACATCTCGAACATCACTTCGACTCACTGCAACACAGCGCCCGCCAGGCCGTCATGCTCATCGATGACGCCGAGCGACTGCCCGTCACCGCGCTCAAATGTGTGTTGGCGCTCGCCGGCCTCACCAGCAGGGACAATAAACCGCTGCTGAGGATTGTGCTGTTTGGCACCGACAAACTCGATGAGAACCTGACCGATCCGCTACTGGAACCCCATAGCGCTATCGTGCATCACAAGATCGAACTCCCCGCCTTCGATAGCGAACAGACCACCCACTACATCCTGCACCGCCTGTCCGCGGCCCACTTCGCCGACAGCAAGCCCTTCACCGATGTGGCGCTACGAAAAATTCACCGCCAATCACGCGGCTGGCCGGGAGAGATCAACCGCCTGGCTCACAACCTACTGGTCGAGACCGCTCCCACCACCAGCGCCGCCACGGCCGGCCACCGTCTCGCAAGCCTCAACCTGCCGCGGACGCTGGCCACCCTCATCGGCATAACCGTAATTAGCGCGTTACTGATCTTTCAGGGTGAATTCAATGCCTGGCTGGAACACAGCAACGACGCCCAAACCGCCTCCCGCCAACAACCGCTCAGCCTGCCGGACGCCGCCTCACTGCCCCGCAACCAGACGACCACGATCACTGCCGATACCGCTGCGGACATCGATACCGACCCGGTCCTCGCACCAGCCCCGCCTGCTGCACCCGCGGAACCGGATGCCGATCAGCCGACCGCCATTGTCGAAAAGATCTACGGCGCAAAAGAACCCGATGCCACGCCTGCGCCGGAAGGCGACGCAGCCGAGACCGAGCCACCCTCGCCCCCCCTCAGCGTCACCACCAGCCCGGCACCGCCGCCCCCCACCGTGCCGGGCGCAGCCCCGGTGCTGGACAGCATGGCCGCCAGCACCCTCGCCGAGCCCCCTCCGGCCCCCGGCGCGGCAACCGTCGGCCCATCCACCGCGCGACCAAACCTTATCCCCGCCGACCTGCCCGGCCAGCGCAGCGACTGGATACAGGCGCAGGATCCCGGGCACTACACCCTGCAACTGGTGGCCGGCAACGACATCAAGACCCTGCGCGCCTTTATTCAACGGCACTCACCCGGGGAGCCCCTGGCGGTGTATCAATCCACCCGCAACAACCGGCCCTGGTTCGGCCTGATCCACGGCATTTTCACCGACAAACAGCAGGCCATCGATGCCCGCGCCCGCCTGCCCAAAGGCCTGCGTCTACAGAACCCCTGGGTGCGCAGCCTGAGGCCGCTGCAACAGGAGCTGAACGGAACCGGGCTGACGCCGTAATCCCGCTCCACCCCCCTCCACACCGTGCTAACACCCGATCTGGCCGCACGCCTCGATAACACTGACTTTTCGCCGCATTGAACCGAGTCTGGCGCCCCGCTATAATGCTGGGCCATTTGCGCCGGGAAAGGCTTTTATCGCAGGCGCGCCCCGCGCCCTGCCCGCCCCCCAAAAAGGTCGGCAAGCCAATGATTATTAACCGAATGCTGCCTTATCACCAATGCCGACAGGCACGAGACTAACGTGGAAAACGTACCCGTGAAAAAAACACCGAACCAGCCGCCGAATGCCGAGGGCCTGTATCGCCCCCGCTTTGAAAAGGACAACTGTGGTTTTGGCCTCATCGCCCAGATGGACGACAAGGCCAGCCACTGGCTGGTGGAAACCGCCATCGGCGCGCTGGCCCGCCTGACCCATCGCGGCGCGGTGGCGGCGGACGGCAAGACCGGTGACGGCTGCGGCCTGTTGCTGAAGCGGCCAGACGGTTTCCTGCGCCTATGTGCACAGGAGCTGGGCTTCGAGCTGGCGGACAATTACGCGGTCGGCATGGTGTTCCTCAATACCGATGCCGGCCTCGCCAGCACCGCCCGCCAGCAACTCGAAACCGAACTCCGCGCCGAGGGCCTGGAGGTACTGGGCTGGCGCACCGTGCCGACAGACAGCAATGCCTGTGGTGACGAGGCGCTGGCCTCACTGCCGGTCATCGAGCAGATCTTCATCAACGCCCCGGCCGGCATGGACAGCCTGCGCTTCGAGCAGCACCTCTATATCGCGCGCCGGCGTTGCGAAAAGGCCATTGAGGGCGGCGACCCCGTGTTTTATATCCCCACCCTATCATCACGGGTGATCTCCTACAAAGGCCTGGTGATGCCCGCGCACCTGCCGCAGTTCTATCCCGACCTGAACGACAAGCGCATGGAAACCGCCATCGCCGTTTTCCATCAGCGCTTTTCCACCAACACCTGGCCACAGTGGCGCCTGGCCCAGCCCTTCCGCTACCTGGCGCATAACGGCGAGATCAACACCGTCGAGGGTAACCGCAACTGGTCCGTGGCCCGCGGCCACAAATTCGAGAGCCCCACCATCCCCATGGCCGATGTCCGCCCGCTGGTGTCGATGACGGGCTCCGACTCCAACAGCATGGACAACATGCTGGAGGCCCTGCTGGCCGGCGGCATGGATATCTTCCGCGCCATGCGCCTGCTGGTGCCGCCCGCCTGGCAGAACGTCACCAACATGGACCCTGACCTGCGCGCCTACTACGAATACAACTCCATGCACATGGAACCCTGGGATGGGCCGGCCGGTATCGTGATGACCGATGGCCGTTATGCCGCCTGTTCCACCGACCGCAACGGCCTGCGCCCGGCGCGCTGGGTGATCACCCGGGACCGTCACATCACCCTGGCCTCAGAAATCGGCGTGTACGATTACCGGCCCGAAGACGTGGTGGCCAAGGGCCGCCTCAAGCCCGGCGAGATGCTGGCGGCCGACACCGAAACCGGCAAACTGCTGTTGCCGGAAGACGTCAACGCCATGCTCAAGGGACGCCAGCCCTACAAACAGTGGCTGGCCGCTGGTGCCCGACGCATCACCACCACGCTCAACGGTGAAGTCTGTGGTCTGCCCATGGACAGCGATACCCTAGACACCTATCAGAAACTATTTCAGGTTAGCTTCGAGGAGCGCGACCAGGTGCTGCGGGTGCTGGCCGAAGACGGCCAGGAGGCCATCGGCTCCATGGGTGACGACACCCCCATGCCGGTACTGTCACGCAAGGCACGCTCGCTGTATGACTATTTCCGTCAACAGTTTGCACAGGTCACCAATCCGCCGATCGATCCCATTCGCGAACAAATCGTCATGTCGCTGGAGACCTGTTTCGGCCGTGAAATGAACATGTTCGAGGAATCACCCGCGCATGCCAATCGCATCCTGATGAACTCACCGGTGCTGTCCACCACCAAGTTCGATCAGCTTATCGGCCTCGATGGCGACTACGCCAGCACCCGGATTGAGCTGCATTACGACGAGAACGGCAAACTGCAGGATGCCATCAGCCACATCACCGATCAGGCCGTGGCCGCCGTCAAGTCCGGCATCGTGCTACTGGTGCTGACGGACCGCAACATCGCGCCCGACCGCATCCCGGTGCATGCACTGCTCGCCACCGGCGCGGTACACCATCGCCTGATCCATGAAGGCCTGCGTTGCGACGCCAACATTATTGTCGAAACCGGCACCGCCCGGGATGCACACCACATGGCCGTGCTGATCGGTTACGGCGCCACTGCGGTATATCCCTACCTGGCCTACGCCTGTATTCAGGATATGCAGCGCACCGGCGAGATCACCGAACCCAATTGCGCCGAGCTGATGCATCAATATCGCAAGGGCATCAACAAGGGACTATTTAAAGTTACCTCGAAGATGGGCATATCCACCATCTCCAGCTACCGTGGCGCCCAGCTGTTTGAATCCGTCGGCCTGCATCAGGAGGTAGTGGATCTGTGTTTCGCCGGCACCACCAACCGCCTGCAGGGCACCCACTTCGACGACATCGATGCCGATCAGCGCAACCTGGCCAAGCTGGCCTGGAACCCGCGCAAGAACATCGAACAGGGCGGCCTGCTGAAATTTGTCCACGGCGGCGAAGAACACGCCTACAACCCCGACGTGGTGCAGACACTGCAACGGGCGGTCAAAACCGGCGACCGCAGCGCCTATCGCGAATACGCCGCGCTGGTGAACGAGCGGCCCACGCTGGCACTGCGCGACCTGCTCAAACTACGCAGCGACATCGAGGCTATCGCCATCGAGGAGGTGGAGCCAATGGAGGCGATCGTCAAACGCTTCGACTCCGCCGCCATGTCGCTGGGCGCGCTGTCTCCAGAGGCGCACGAGACCCTGGCCACGGCCATGAACCGTCTCGGCGCGCGCTCCAACTCGGGTGAAGGCGGCGAAGATCCCAAACGCTACGGCACCGAGAAACGCTCCAAGATCAAACAGGTCGCCTCCGGCCGCTTTGGTGTCACGCCGGCCTACCTGCGCTCTGCCGAGGTCATGCAGATCAAGATTGCGCAAGGCGCCAAGCCCGGCGAAGGCGGCCAGCTGCCCGGCCAGAAGGTCAACGACCTGATCGCCGAACTGCGCTACTGCAAGCCCGGCGTGTCACTGATTTCACCGCCGCCTCACCACGACATCTATTCCATCGAGGATCTGGCACAGCTCATCTTCGACCTCAAACAGGTCAACCCTGAGGGGCTGGTATCGGTGAAGCTGGTGGCCGAAGCCGGCGTCGGCACCATCGCGGCCGGTGTCGCAAAGGCCTATGCCGACCTGATCACTATTTCTGGTTATGATGGCGGCACCGCCGCCAGCCCGCTGGCATCGGTGAAATACGCCGGTAGCCCGTGGGAACTGGGGCTAACCGAAACCCATCAGATCCTGCGCGCCAATGATCTGCGCGGCAAGATTCGCCTGCAAACCGACGGCGGCCTCAAAACCGGCCTGGATGTCGTAAAGGCGGCCATCCTCGGCGCCGAAAGCTTTGGCTTCGGCACCGGCCCCATGGTGGCGATGGGCTGCAAGTTCCTGCGCATCTGTCATCTCAATAATTGCGCCACCGGTGTCGCCACCCAGGACAAGGTGCTGCGCATGAAGCACTTCATCGGCGAAGTGGATATGGTCACCAACTACTTCCGCTTCATCACCGAAGAGGTGCGCGAAATCATGGCCAGCCTCGGGGTGCGGAAATTGCAGGACCTCATCGGTCGCACCGATCTACTGACGGCCATCGAAGGCACCACCAGCAAGCAACGACGACTGGATCTGTCGCCCATCCTCTCTGATGGCGGGGTTGACGCCAGCAAACCCCAGTACTGCACCTCGCCGCGAAACCTCCCCTTCGACAAGGGTGAACTCGCCGAGCAGATGGTCGCCGACGCCCTGCCCGCCATCGAGGCCGGCAGTGGCGGCACATTCAGCTACGCCGTGAAAAATACCGACCGCTCCATCGGTGCGCGCCTGTCCGGCGAGATCGCCGTGCGCCATGGCGATCTGGCTATGGAGGAACACCCACTGCGCCTCAAGCTCACCGGCTCGGCCGGCCAGAGCTTTGGGGTCTGGAATGCAGGCGGCCTGCACATGCACCTGGAGGGCGACGCCAACGACTATGTGGGCAAGGGCATGGCCGGCGGCAAACTGGTCATCTATCCGCCCAGGGGCAGCAGCTTCAAATCGAATCAGAGCACCATCATCGGCAATACCTGTCTGTACGGCGCGACCGGCGGCAAGCTGTTTGCGGCGGGTCTGGCCGGTGAGCGTTTCGGCGTGCGCAACTCCGGCGCGCACACCGTGGTGGAAGGCATCGGCGATCACGGCTGCGAATACATGACCGGCGGTTTCGTCACCGTGCTGGGACCTACCGGCGTCAACTTTGGCGCCGGCATGACCGGCGGCTTTGCCTACGTGCTGGATCAGGACAACAGCTTCGTGGATCTGTACAACCACGAACTGATCGAGATCCATCGCATCAATGTGGAAGACATGGATTCCCACGCCCACCACCTGCGCGACACTATTCAGGAATTTGCTGATGAAACCGGCAGCGAGTGGGGACAGCACATCCTCGACAACTTCGCCGACATGGTGGGCAAATTCTGGCTGGTCAAACCCAAGGCCGCCGCCCTGGCCACCCTGATCGCCGACCTGCGCAGTGTCGCCGCATAAACCCTACTTCATTCACCTCAGCATCACCTGACCCAGTTAATAAACCTATGGCCAATAATTTTCAGTTCGTCGAAATACCCCGCCGCGATCCGGCCAAGAAACCCGCGGCCGAACGGCGCCAGGAGTTTGGTGAAATTTACGGCGCCTACGATGCGAGCGCCGCCGCCGAACAGGCCGACCGCTGCCTGGCCTGCGGCAATCCTTATTGCGAATGGAAGTGCCCGGTGCACAACTACATTCCCAACTGGTTAAAGCTGATCGCCGAAGGCAATATCAATGAGGCGGCAGAGATGTCGCACCGCACCAATTCGCTACCCGAAATCTGCGGCCGCATCTGCCCGCAAGACCGCCTCTGCGAAGGTGCCTGCACACTGAATGACGGCTTCGGCGCGGTGACCATCGGCGCGATCGAAAAATACATCAGTGACACCGCCTTTGCACAAGGCTGGCGTCCGGATATGTCGCACGTGAAGGACACCCATAAGCGGGTGGCCGTGATCGGCGCCGGACCGGCCGGGCTCGGCTGTGCCGACATCCTCGTCCGCAATGGCGTGAAGCCGGTGGTATTTGACCGGCACCCGGAAATCGGCGGCCTGCTGACCTTCGGCATCCCCGAGTTCAAACTGGAAAAGAATGTGGTCCGCACCCGCCGCGCGATTCTCGAAGAGATGGGTGTTGAATTCCGCTGCAATACCGAAGTCGGCAAAGACATCTCCTTCCAGAGCATCCTCGACGAATTCGATGCCGTATTTCTGGGCATGGGTACCTACCGCTACATGCAGGCCGGCATCCCCGGCGAAGACCTGCCGGGCGTCTATCCGGCGCTGGATTTTCTCATCGCCAACGTCAACCGTTGCCAGGGCTTCGAGAAATCCCCTGATGACTTCATCGACATGGCCGGCAAGCGCGTGGTGGTGCTCGGAGGCGGCGACACCGCCATGGATTGCAATCGCACCGCGATTCGCCAAAATGCGCAAAGTGTTTTCTGCGCCTATCGTCGCGACGAAGCCAACATGCCCGGCTCAAGGCGCGAGGTCACCAACGCCCGGGAAGAGGGCGTGGAGTTTTTATGGAATCGCCAGCCAGTGGAGATTGTCGGCAACGGCAAGGTCGAAGGTATCAAGCTGGTCACCACCACGCTGGGTGAGCCCGACGCAAAGGGCCGACGCAGCCCGGAGATTGTCGCCGGCTCGGAAGAGATCCTGCCCGCCGACGCCATCGTGATCGCGTTTGGCTTCCGCCCCAGCCCGGCCGACTGGTTTGGTGAATTCGGCATCAATATTGACGAGCGGGGACGGGTTATCGCGCCGGCCCACAATCACTACAAATTCCAGACCAGCAACCCGAAGATCTTTGCCGGCGGCGATATGGTGCGCGGTTCCGACCTGGTGGTCACCGCCGTCTTCGAAGGTCGCGAGGCCGCCGAAGGCATTCTTGATTATCTGGCCCTATGATTTTCCGGGCAGATGATTTTCTAACGATATCCAGTCCGACCCGTCGGGTCTGGGATCTGCATAACAAAAATTAGTCAGAAATTACGCTTGCTTGCGGGGACAGAAAACCGATCTCCGGCCCGCAATTCATTTTCAGGGGGAAGTATAGATGTCAGCTGAATTAAAAAACGATCGTTTCCTGCGCGCCTTGCTGCGCGAGCCCGTGGATGCCACCCCCGTGTGGATGATGCGCCAGGCTGGCCGCTATCTCCCCGAGTATCGCGCCACGCGTGAAAAGGCCGGCAGCTTTATGGACCTGTGCCGCAATGCCGAACTGGCCTGCGAGGTGACCATTCAGCCGCTGGACCGTTTCCCGCTGGATGCCGCCATCCTGTTCTCCGACATCCTCACCATCCCCGACGCCATGGGCCTGGGTCTGAGCTTCAACACCGGCCACGGCCCGCAGTTTGACCGTCCGGTACGCACCGCCGCCGATGTGCGGAACCTGCCCATCCCCGATCCCGAGGGCGAGCTGCAATACGTGATGAATGCCGTGCGCACGATTCGCACGGAGCTGGACGGCCGCGTGCCACTCATCGGTTTTTCCGGCAGCCCCTGGACGCTCGCCACCTATATGGTGGAAGGTGGTGGCACCAAGGAATTCGGCAAGGTCAAGGGCATGATGTTCAGCGAGCCCGCCCTCATGCACCAGCTGCTCGACAAGCTGGCGCAGTCGGTCACCTCCTACCTCAATGGCCAGATCGCCGCCGGCGCGCAGGCCGTGATGATTTTCGACACCTGGGGTGGCGTGCTGACGCCGCGCGACTTCCAGCAGTTTTCACTGCGCTACATGCAGCAGATCGTCGACGGGCTGACCCGTGAACACGACGGCCGCAAAGTCCCCGTGATCCTCTACACCAAGGGTGGTGGACAGTGGCTGGACAAGATGGCCGCCACTGGCGCCGACTGCCTCGGCGTCGACTGGACCATCGACCTCAGCGATGCCCGCCGCATCACCGGTGACAAGATCGCCCTGCAAGGCAATATGGACCCCTGCATCCTCTATTCCACACCAGACCGCATTCGTGAAGAGGTGGCCAACGTACTGGCCAGCTACGGCAGGGGCGAAGGCCACGTGTTCAATCTGGGCCACGGCATTCACCCGACCATCGACCCGGACAATGTCAGCGCGTTCATTCACGCGGTGCATGAGCTGAGCGGGCAGTACCACGCCTAGGAGGCTGTCGGATTTAGGATGAATTGGCTGCGGAAGTGGGAGAGCGGCCAAAATTTCCCCGATTTTTCGTTACATAGAACCACTATGCGCCTCAAAATTGGAAAAATTTTGGCTCACTCTCCCACTCCCTCGCTTCAATCAACCTAAACCCGACAGCCTCCTAGCCACTAATCCGCCCTGCGCGATTTTCGTATCGCCCCCACACAAAAAAGGCGTGCCAGATGGATTCCGGCACGCCTTTTTTGTGGATCTGTGCGTTATGCTTGATTGCTGGCGAACGTTCCCGCGCCTGCCTTCCGCTCAGGCGGTGACATCAATATTCTGTCCCCTGGAGGATGTCGGATCCGGCAGGGACTCGATCAGGGTTGCCGCCGTCTGTTCCTGCAGCGCCTGGGACTTCTTCTGAACCTCGATGGCGACCGTCGTGTTGACGTGCGCCGCGGATGATGCACCCGATATTTCCATAGTATTCACCTCTAACTGTTCAAAATAATACGCGGCCAATCACGCCGCAGGGCGCCTTGCTGAGCGAAAACTACCGGAATTCACCGCCGGGCAACCTGATTAGTTTTACGTCCGCCCAGCCATTTTCATTACCACTTTTTTTGCCTGACTTTATATTGCAATCGCATAACGCCTCCACAGACAGGCCGAAGATCATCATGATTAGCTCAGTTATTCCAAGGGGATGCAACGGGAGGTGGGCCGAATGCCGTCACCACGACCAGCATGGATTGTTTTGACTGCACCCATTAGCGGTTTGCTACAATGCCCCTTTCAGGCCACCGAAGACCCCATTGCCATGCTGATCGTGATCTCGCCCGCCAAGACCCTGGACTACGAAACGCCACGGGTCACCACCAAATTTACCGTGCCGGACTATCTGGACCGCTCCCAGCAACTGATCCAGCGCCTGCGGCAACTGTCGTCCCTCGACATCAGTGAGCTGATGAAGGTCAGCAGCAAAATCGCCGAACTCAATTTTGATCGCTACGAATCGTGGGACAAACGCTTTACCGAAAAGAATGCCCGGCAAGCGCTGCTGGCCTTCAAGGGTGATGTCTATACCGGACTGGATGCGGAGAGTTTCACTGCGCGGGATTTCACCTTTGCACAACAGCATCTGCGTATCCTTTCCGGCCTGTACGGCCTGCTGCGGCCACTGGACCTGATGCAGCCCTATCGGCTGGAGATGGGTACCCGACTGGATACGGATCAGGGCAGGAATCTGTACGACTTCTGGGGCTCGACCATCACCGAGGGCCTCAACGCGCAGCTGAAGAAGCTCAAATCCGACACCCTGATCAACCTCGCCTCGAACGAATATTTCAAGGCCGTCAAACCCAAACAGCTGAATGCGCGGATCATCACCCCGGCGTTTAAGGAATTCAAGGATGGCGAGTACAAGATGATTGGCATCTACGCCAAGAAGGCCCGCGGCCTGCTCAGCCGCTACATCATCCAGCAACAACTGACGGACGCGGAGGACATCAAGTCCTTCGATGAAGAAGGCTACCGATACAACAAGGGGCTCTCCCGGGGCAACACCTGGGTGTTTACGCGCAAACAAAAATAGGCGCGGCCCGCCGGGCGCGTCACACGGGGTGCTAGCGGCTGCCCCAGATCCTCGACACCGCCCGGTCGCTGCCCAACAGGCCAACCACCAGCGCTACCAGAGACACACCGCCGAAGACGATGACCGGAATCAGGTATCCCGGCTCGTCCCTGTCGAAAGACAGGTAGGCCACCGCCGACACCAGACCGAGGAACAGCACGCCGATCACAATGAGGATTTTCCGGTTGAGGGGTTTATAGGCATAGGGCTCATCACCCGCCTCAAAGACATTCAGGATGGGGGCAAACAGTTTTCGTAGAAT
The DNA here is from genome assembly GCA_032250735.1 of Gammaproteobacteria bacterium. NCBI lineage: Bacteria > Pseudomonadati > Pseudomonadota > Gammaproteobacteria > Gammaproteobacteria bacterium. The sequence goes on along the minus strand of JAVVEP010000001.1, from coordinate 23,013 downwards.
ATTTTTCATCGCGGATCTTCAACCGGGCACGTAATGGGGGTGAGCAATAGTCTACAGCACGCCGGTGTAACGCCAAACTTTCGCTATAATTCATCCTTCATGCGCACAAAGCAAAAGTCGTTATACCCATGAAATCATCGCCCGAAAAACTGCTGAAAAAGCATCGGCAGCTTACTCATTCAGAGATGATGAAGGTGAGCTCACACGTGCAACGTGCTGAGGGCGACTGGGTTATCAACACCCTGATGATCGAAGGTTGCGAGACACCCTTTCGCTACAAAAGGAGCAAGACATATAAGAATCTCAGGGGCCAGCGCATCAACCTGACCTATTACGCCAGCACCGAAACCGTGGCCGGCATGGAATTTGAGGTGATGAAGGTGGTACGCATCAAGGTCTCATGACCCCCAGCAGGCATGCCGCAGCGCATAACCGCCATTAGCGCTTTGTTGGAGGGCCCTTTCTCGGGACTTTCGACCGCGCCGCCTTCGCCGCTGAGGGCTTGCGGCCAGCAGTGTCGGGATTCTTCGGCAGCCCGGTGTGCTGGGTGCGAAACGTCTTCCCGGCCGCCGCGCCCTCCACGGCATCTCCCGCCGCCGGCTGCCAGCTGGGGATCAGGTGTCGCTTGCCGTTGCCAATCAGGTCGGCGCGGCCCATCTGTTGCAGGGCCTTGCGAAGCAGGGGCCAGTTGTTGGCATCGTGATAACGCAGAAAGGCCTTGTGCAGTCGGCGCGCATTGGCGCCCTTGGGCACCGGCATCTCCTGCGTGTTGGCGCCCACCTTGTGCAGGGGGTCCTTGCCCGAATGGTACATCGCGGTCGCGGTCGCCATCGGCGAGGGCAGGAAGTTTTGTACCTGATCCGCCCGGAAGCCGTTGGCCTTCAGCCAGATGGCCAGATTCATCATATCTTCATCGGTGGTGCCCGGATGGGCGGCGATAAAATAGGGGATCAGATACTGTTCTTTTCCGGCGGCCTTTGAAAACTTGTCGAACATCTGTTTAAAGCGGTCATAGGTACCCATACCCGGCTTCATCATTTTTGACAACGGGCCGCTCTCGGTATGCTCTGGCGCTATCTTTAAATAGCCACCCACATGATGGGTCACCAGCTCTTTTACATACTCCGGCGATTCCACCGCGAGGTCGTAACGCAGCCCGGAGGCGATGAGAATTTTTTTGATGCCGCGCAGCTGGCGGGCGCGACGATACAGCCTGATCAGCGGCTGATGATTGGTGCCGAGATTCTTGCAGATACCGGGATGCACGCAGGAAGGCCGTCGGCAGTTTTCCTCTATCTTTGGATCCTTGCAGCTAAGCCGATACATGTTGGCGGTCGGTCCACCCAAATCGGAAATATGCCCGGTAAATCCCGGCACCGTGTCGCGAATGGTTTCAATCTCGCGAATGATGGAATCTTCCGAACGGCTCTGAATAATGCGTCCTTCATGCTCGGTGATCGAACAAAAGGTGCAGCCACCAAAACAGCCGCGCATGATGTTCACCGAAAAACGGATCATCTCATAGGCCGGGATATTGGCCTGGCCATAGGCCGTGTGCGGCCGACGTGTATAGGGCAGCTCGAAGACCTTATCCAGCTCCCCGGTCTGCAACGGGATCGGCGGCGGATTCATCCACACGCCGCGTTCACCGTGCGACTGATACACCGCCCGCGCATTCCCGGGATTGGTCTCTTTGTGGAACACGCGCGAGGCATGGGCGTACAGCACCCGATCATCCCGCACCTGATGATAGGCGGGCAGACAGACCAGGGTATTGTCGCTGCTGGCGCGCGGCTTGTGACGGGCGACCAATTCCACCATCACGCTATTGCCCGGCGCCCCAGTGCCTGCATCCGCCGCGTCACCAGCAGCCGCCGTTGCGCAGGGTGCCTGCTGTTCGCCACCACCGCCCTCCATCGCATAGGGATCAAGCGGCGCCTCGATCACGCCGGGCTTGTCCAGCTCGGTGGAGTTGAGCACCATCCAGTCCTGGGGCAGACGCTCAGGACGACCATTGCGATCGCGGCAGGCGAACACCGTGCCGCGCACGTCGGTGATGTCTTCGATCGGCTCGCGTTGCGCAAGGCGGTGGGCAATTTCGACAATCTGCCGTTCGGCGTTGCCATACACCAGCAGATCCGCCTTGGCATCCAGGATCACCGAACGCCGCACCTTCTCTGACCAGTAGTCAAAATGGGCAATGCGTCGCAGGCTGGCCTCGATGCCACCAATGATGATCGGCACGCCCTTGTATGCCTCGCGTGCGCGCTGACTGTAAACCACCACACAGCGATCAGGGCGCTTGCCGCCTTCGCCGTTGGCCGTGTATGCATCATTGGAACGCTGCTTGCGATCCGAGGTATAGCGATTCACCATGGAATCCATGTTGCCGCCGGTCACGCCAAAAAACAGATTGGGCCTGCCCAGTCGCTGAAAATCCTGCGCGCTGCTCCAGTCCGGTTGCGCGATAATGCCCACCCGAAAACCCTGCGCCTCCAGCACCCGACCGATAACCGCCATGCCAAAACTGGGGTGATCCACATAGGCGTCACCGGTCACCAGGATCACATCACAGCTGTCCCAGCCCAGCGCATCCATTTCTTCGCGCGACATGGGCAACTGCGGGGCTACGCCGAAGCGCTGGGCCCAGAACTTGCGATAGGAAAAAATGTCGGGAGCTGACTGCATGTGGACTGGATTACCGGCCGAAGCGATGGAAGGCGTAAGCTGCAAACAGGGTAGCGGCATTTAAGCGCCCGCTATCGCATACTGTCTACATAGTAAGGATTACACGCCAAGTGTGATTGGGCGCTTATTATACGGATAAACCACCAAAAAGGAGAGCGCGGTGCTGCGCCATCCCCTTGTGAAGACCAGGGTTAAGCGGTCAGCGCTGTGGCTCGTGCTCGTCCGGTTGCGAGGGCTCGCCAGGCTCAACCGACTCTGTCGCGCTAGCGTCGTCATCGGCCGACCCGGACTCGGCGACCATCGGCGCCACCTCCGGCCAGGGGCTGAACGGGAAGGCTTTCTCATCGGAGTTGTAGGTCACGTACTGCAGGATCTGGAAAATATACTGCGCCAGACCGGCGCCAAAATAACGCAGATTTTCGTTGGTGCGGCCGGTAAACACCGTAAACAGAAACTGGATCACCACCACCGCCGCGGTGACGATGCGCGCCACCATCAGCAGGAAGGCAAACAGCAGAATAAATAGCCCCCGTATCCAGGTCTCCGCCGCCGTCAGGTTCTGTTTGAAATCTTCGTCCATTGTTGTTCCTTATGTCGGTTCAATACATCAGTTCAGCGCGTCAGTTTCAGCATCTGCGTTTCATCTACCGTGCAGTTTAGGCGCTATCTTCAAAAGTTAAACCGGGCGCACTGCCTATTCCGGCAGATAGGTGGTAAAGCGGCGTTCGATCAGCATTTTGTTCATGAAGCGATATTCAAAATGCCAGTCTCCCTCCACCATTTCATATGTCTCATTGATGCGATAGCCGGTCTTATCCTCCACCATGCCATCACTCAGGGCCAGATCCACGACATAGCGATAACCGGAGGAGCGACTGCCATCCGGTTTTTCCATTTCCGGATGGGTCACCACCAGCTCAAGCGGGATCGCCCCGACGGCCTTGTCCATGCCCGAGATCCGGAACCGGAAGCCAAACAGGCGGCCTCGTTGCAGGGGAATCCGCTCGGTGCTTTCCACCAGCTTCGCCTCGCCCCGGGTCACATAACCGGAAGTCGTTGTCGAATTGGCCAGCCGTTCGGAGTTGCCGGTAAACTCATAATAGCCGTATTCCAGAATCTCGGCCTTGGGCGCGGCCAGCAACGCAGGCGCGGACATCATCAGGATTATAAATAAGAGTACATTTCGTCTCGCCGGAATATTTTTCATTCTACCACCACTATCTGTTAGATTATTTTCTGCCACGAAGCTGTTTTAGCATATACATGCAATCTGCAAAGGCAGTCTAAATCATCATCTGCCGCTGGCGTCTTAGGTAGCCCTCCACCTTGAGCACACCATCCGCATCGAACCACCGAAAGACCGCCCGCCCGGAATCCATGATGTGCAGCTCGGTACGACCTCCGCTGGCGCATACATCCTGCCCATATTCCAACTCATCCCGAAACTGCAACAAACGCCCGCTTTTCCGGATCAGGTGCAGCTCACCGCCACAGCCCAGGCTCTCGTAATCGATGCGAGAACGATCGGGGGTCAGGGTGACGGCCACCTCGTAGCGACTGTAGCGCTGGCCGGCGACGATTACCTCGGTCAGCATGCCGCTCCACACACCATAACTCCCCGCCGTGCTGGCTGACCATGCCCCCGCCGGCAGCCAGCACAGCAGCACACAGGCCAGGGCCAGTCCGCCTCTCATGCCGCCCCCGGGCGCAGGCCCGCCGAACATTCTACGCAATGCAGACTGCCTTCGTCATCCAGTCGCAGGGCCGTCAGCCGGCCGCCCCACAGGCAGCCCGTGTCCAGCGCCGTGACCCGGTTGCCCTGATACAGGCCCAGGGTCGACCAGTGCCCGAACACAATGCGCTCGGCCTGGGTTTGTCGGCCCTCCACCTCGAACCACGGCACGAGGCCGGCCGGCTGTGAACCCGGCGCCCCCTTGGCGTGCAGATCCACTCGCCCCTGTGCATCGCAGTAGCGCATGCGGGTAAAGCAGTTGGTGATGAATCGCAGCCGTTCCCAGCCACTGAGGTCCTCGTGCCAGTGATCCGGCAGGTTGCCGTACATGTGCGCAAAAAACGCGCGATAGTTTTCACCCCGCAGCACCGCCTCCACCTCGCCGGCGTGCTGTTGCGCTGCGCCCAGGCTCCACTGTGGCGGCAGTCCGGCATGGATCAGGCTGAAACCCAGGCTCGCGTCGTGATGCAGCAGCGGCTGGTGACGCAACCAGTCCAGCAGGCCCTGCCGGTCCGGCGCGGCCAGTATCGCCTCCAGGGTATCGCTGCGGTGCAGCCGGCCCTTGCCCTCGGCCACGGCCAGCAGATGCAGGTCGTGATTTCCCAGCACGGTGATCGCGGCAGCGGGCGTGCGCTCGCTCAGGTCCCGCACATAGCGCAGCACCCGCAGTGACTCGGGTCCGCGATTCACCAGATCACCCGTGAACCACAGCTGGTCGCTGGCGGCATCAAAGTGGATCGTCTCCAGCAGCGCCATCAGCTCGGCATAGCAGCCCTGAATATCGCCTATTGCGTATACCGCCATTCTGTTTCTCGACTCCCGGTTGCCGCGCCGCACGCGTTTGCGACAGCGGCATGCATGTCAAAAAAGTGCGCCAAAAATTCCGCACCAAAAAACTCTGCGCAGAGTAACACGGCTCAGGCAGACATCAGTTACAATCGCCCGCATGGATAAGACCGTCGTCATCGCGCCCAACAACACCACCCGTTCGACTCGTGCCTGGCTCGTCTATAGCGGGCTGATTTTCATCGGCTTTTTTGCCATCGGCCTGCTCAGCATCACCCTGCTCAACAAGGGCTGGGTGAATCATGTGCTGTATCCGGTGGGCGCCTCGGTCTCCATGTTCCAGCTCATCTGGCCCGAACAGCCGCTGGCCGCACTGGAATTCCTGCTCACCCAATCGTTCATCACCCTGGCCCATAAGGACCCGCGCAGCGCCCTCACCCTGTGGACCCTGGAATATGATGCCATCACCCTGCTGGTCTATCTCGTGGTGGCGGCCCTGCTCGGGCGCATGCTCACCCGTCCGCCGCGCCACGACGCCAGCCGCAACTACGGCCTCAGCCGCCGCGGCTGGCGCAGCAGCCTGCTGGGCGCCGGCCTGCTGATTATCTCCGTCACCTACATGACCGCCATCGAGCACTGCTCGGGCGCAACCTGGGTCGGTTTTGTTGCCCTCTACGGGCTGGGCTTTGACGGTTTCGACCTGTTTCCCGCCTACCAGTGGATACTCTTTTTGCTGGGCGCCGCCCTGCTGCTGATCGGCCTGCGCCGGCAGACCGCCTAAGGCCCCGTTTAACCGCGACTTCCTTTCGCGTTCCCTTTCGCGCGCCCTTCCTCGTTTCCCTTACGTATTTCCCTTCCACACCACCACGCCCTGGACCGGGCGTTACGTCCGTTTCAGAATTTTCTGATCCCGCAAAAAAATTTTTAATCACCCCCTTGATCCTCGCCCAATTTAGACTAAGTTTAATTTGCTTAGACCAGGTTTGATTTCCTCAGCCAGACACCGGCCCGGGAAATTCACACATCCTTATTACGGAAGATCATTTAAGGGAGGAAGTCCGCATGATAAAAATCTCACGTCGACAGTTTCTGGGCATCACCACCAAGGCCGGGGCCGCCACGCTGTTCACCGGCATGTTCGCCCCCAGTGTTACCAGCATGCTAGGGCTGGGTGGCGTCGCCGAGGCCGCTACCAAGAAGATCAAACCGTTCACCTTTGCCGTCCTCACCGACGCCCATCTCTACAACATCAAGGATCACAAGTTCGACGGCATCCTGGAAAAGGCGGTGGACGATGTGAACAGCATCAACCCGAGTCCTGACTTCGTCCTCTATGGCGGCGACCTCGGCCAGTCGGGCGAGAAAGACGAACTGGTGAAAGGTAAAAAGATCCTCGACAAGCTGAAGATGCCCTACAAGATCATTCCCGGTGAACACGATTATTACCTGGACATGGGCAAGGCCTGGCGCGGCCTGTTTGGCGATGAGCACTGGTCCTTTGACCACAACGGCGTGCACTTCATCGGCATGAACTCCATCCTGGTGCCGGATTTCTGGTCCCTCAAGGGACTCACGCCCAAGGAACGCATGGGCATGATGGAAGAGCTGGAATGCCACAACTGCGGCGCCTGGGGTGTGGGCGACAAACAACTGGAGTGGCTGGCCAAGGACGTGAAGAACGTCTCCCCCGACACCCCGGTGGTGATCATGACCCACTCCCCGTTATGGGATTACTACCCGCGCTGGAACTTCCAGACCTACGATGCCCCACAGATCCGCGAGACCCTGCGCAAGTTCGACAAGGTGATCGCCATCCACGGCCACGTGCATCAGGTGGTCTACAACGAGATCGGCAACATCCGTTCCTGCGGCCTGTTGTCCACCTCCTGGCCCTGGCCCTATCCGCCGGTGGAGCTGGAATATCCGCACATCAAGCAACGGCGTGCCGACCCCGGTGATTTTGAGGACGGCCTGGGCACCGCCAAGGTCTCCCTGGATACCGACTTTGGCGGCATGATGAACTGGCGTGCGTTTTCAGACCTGCTGCCAGCCAATATCAAAAATGGCCTGAAGATCTAACCACGGGAGGAACAGACATGAAAAAGACACACAACATGACCGTAACCGCTGTCGCCTCAAGCCTTGTGGTAGTCGGCGCATTGATCTTCAGCGGCACCTCACAGGCCAAACCGCCGCGCAGTGAGGAGCAAATCGCCCAGGAACGGGCCGCCTTGATGAGCAGCGTCGCCAAGGGTGATGCCCTCTGGCATAACGGCAAACTGGGCACCAATGGCCTGGCCTGCGCCAACTGCCACCCTGACGCCTCCGCCAGCAATGTGCATACCTGGCCCAAGTTCCAGACCAATCTGGGCAAGGTGGGCACGCTGCGCGAGATGATCAACTGGTGTATCGCCGTACCCATGCAAGGCAAGGTGCTCGACTACGACAGTGAAGAGATGATCGCCATGGAGGCCTACGCCACCTACATGCATCGGGGAGTCACCATCGATCTGGCCAAGGATGAACAACACGGCGCCATGCCGGTTAAGAGCGGTCCCGGCTATCCCCGACACTAGGCGGGAGACTGTCGGCCACACCATCACCGCAGGGACGGCCCTGCGGTGATGTTTCACGGCATCCACCCTATGCCCATCCGTCACTATTTTCTGACGACCTGTTGTGCACTGCTGTTGATGCTCAGCGACACACTCCCCGCCTATGAATGCGCCGACCAGACGCGCTCCATCAACAGCCAGCGTTTTGATGACAATCAGGACGGCACTCTCACCGACATCGACAGCGGCCTCACCTGGATGCGCTGCGCCCAGGGCCAGCACTGGAACGGCGACACCTGCCTGGGGCAGGCCGAGCCCTATACCTGGCTATCCGCCCAACATGCCGCCCAGCAACTCAACCAGCAGGGCGGCTATGCGGGGCATGCCGACTGGCGCGTGCCCCGCCTACCGGAGCTGGCGGGAATCGTGGAACGACACTGCAAGGACCCGCGCATCAATCTGCAACTGTTCCCCACCACTCCGGCCACCTACTTCTGGGTAGTCAACGCAAAACCCGGCATCCCGGATCAGGCCTACGCCATGGACTTTGGGGCACAGGGGGCGACGACCCTGCTCAAAAGTGAGCCCGCGCTGCTGCGTCTGGTACGGGGCCGTCCGTAAAATCCGCACAACCGATGGCGTTCTCATACGCTAACTCAAACATGAAATCGGTTTCCGGGACAAGCGCCGCACAGCAAGAATCACCACGCCAGCGCCGCACCGGCCTGCTACTGCATATAGGCGTAGCCATCCTGTTGCAGGCGGACGATTTCCGCATCGGCCATGGGCACCATACTGACAAAGCCGTGAATGTCCTGTGGCTCGTATTTCAATAATCTTGCCGCCGCACGACACATCCGAAACTCGATCGACGTCCCCACCGTCAGGCTCTGGGCGCGGCGCATAAGATCCTGCTGCTGCCCAAACTGATCAAAGGCAAAAAAGGGAATCGCGTCACCGTGGATCACCACCACAATCGAACTGTCAAAGGTGTCGGCGCCATACAGTTTATACAGATATCCCAGTCGATCGAGCACCAGGGCAATCGTCTCCCCGTCACCCGAGGTCAGATCAAACAGGACCTTTTGCGGCGCATAGTCGATATCCAGTATCTTCGCACTCCCCCAGGGCGTACTGTCACTCGCAGCAACAAAGGCCTGCGGAGCAACCAGCATAAAAATGGCAAACACGGCCTGTAGCATTATTTTCATTTCGACTCCGCTAATATTTTGTGTAACACACTGTTTGATTCACCTGCATCAGGCGGTCTACAACGAGATCGTCGACATCCGTTGATGGACGCCATCGATCACTGCGCCAGACAATGGCGATTAGTGATAAGCATACGTCTTTCTGGACGCAGGGTTAACTCCCATCGGCACCTGTTTGGAAATAACTTTCGCAGATTAGAACTGCCCGTTAGGCTGAGCGCCTAGCCAGGCAAAACTCTACAGCGAGATTCTTGGACACCCATAAAAAACGGCAAGCACCGCAGTGCTCGCCGTCTGGTCTCTGCATCAACTGTGGTCTGTTTACATCGCCATCGGCGTATGCAGTACCGTAATGCAGTTCGATGTGCCGGTGCCGGTGATGGTTGACTGCATCGGGTTGCTCAGGTTTATGCCCGCCAGGTCAAAGGTGAAGCTACCGTTCAGACACAGGGTGCCGACCTTTCCGGCATTTGGGCCTTCAACACCGACGACCGCGGAACAACCCGCCATGCGCACCGTCATGCTTTCTGCCGACAGCTGACCCAGTTCAACAGGACCCAGACCAGTGAAGGCGCGGCCTTTCATTTTCATTGCCTCGACAGCGGCACTGTCAAAATTGTCGCTGACATCCACAATGGATTGATAAACACTTTTTCCAACAACCATCCTGCAGGTATTGCACGTCCATTCGATTACCGGAGGAATCGCCGGCATCGGACCAGCGCCATACATGAAGGCCTTGACACCAATGGCCAGCATTCCAAAATCCATCGGGAACGCCGCTTGTCCTTCGATGGTACCAACTTCCTTGTTGAGCGATTTCAACTCTGCGGTCTTGCCGTCCGTCTTAACGGAATAGACCTTACCGGTGTAATTGAACATCAGCTTACCGGTCGGATCGAAAGCCATGTTTCCGTTTTCGTCTTTTGCGATAGAACCCGCAACCACCGATTTATCAATGATGATGGTATGCATGCTGTCGATGGCTGGATTGTTTTCCTTCTCATCGGCAATGCTCAGGGAAGAAAGGCCCAGACCTGCCACCAGGACGGTTGCGGTAATGGTTATATTTTTTATAGTTTCTAACTTCATTGTCAAAACCCCTATTAACAAGATATTTAAAAATGCGCCTTCGGGACATCCCTTGGAATTTCTGGCGCACCGGAATTAAAACGACCATAATTAAAATAGGGCATTGAAAATGCACCACCGTATGGACTGCGCAATATTAACTCCGTTTCCCAAAATCAACCAGCAAGCAAACAATTGCTGTTAGAATCTGTCTAACAATGACCGCCTTTGTATTGATCTGTAAAAGATATCGACAGGTCGCTGGCGGCATAGGCGAGAATCCAGACGCCTGTTACAGAACAGCAGCGCGAGACCAAAGGCGCGGCACCTTTTAACAGCCCCCAACAAATCCTCTATATACCGTTGACGGGCCCATCCCAGTGGCAGCAATTCCAGGGGGAAAGCGTCCACCTCAGAACACGCGAGATATCATGCCTCACTGTCAGTTGGCCCAACCCAGAACAGGGGGTTGTGTGCCACCTCCCAAAGGTGCCCATCGGGGTCCTTGAAATAACCGCTATACCCGCCCCAAAACACCTTTTGTGGTGGCTTCACCATAACCGCCCCGGCGGCAACCGCCTGGCGCATGACCTCGTCCACCTCTGCCTCCGAGGCGACATTGTGCGCCAGGGTGAACGCCTCGAAGCCCTGACCTTCCGCCGACACCGTCGCATCCTCCGCCAGCGCCTCACGCCCATACAGCCCCAGCCAGGTGCCGTTCAGCGTAAAAAATGCGACCTCGGGCGGAGATTCCATCCGCGGAAAACCCAGCCCCTGTTGATAGAACTTCACCGACGCCGGGAGATCACGCACCCCCAGGGTGATCATGCTGATACGAGGTTTCATGACGATTCACTCCTCCTTGGTGCAATAACAGTCTGCTCAAAATACTGATTGTAGACAGACATGTAGGGTGTGTAACCCGTCATCCGGGTTACCCACGCAGTACCAATACATACTTCAACACCCACCATTCGTTACGTTCCTATCATTTTGCACGGACACATAAAGCGTGCCTCTACATGGCTTACGTCATTCAGCGGCGACACATCACTTCGCAACATGCGATGACTCGGCCCGTCGACTCACCGTTATAAGCCCGATCGCGGCGACGGCGGCGAAACCGGCACCCGCCAGAAACGTCGCCGAAGGTCCGACCGTGCTCCACAGCGTGCCGGCGATCACGCTGGCGAACAGCAGTGAGCCTCCGCTGACGAGATTGAATATCCCAAACCCGGTGCCGCGCAACTGCGCTGGCACGGTGTCGGCGACGAGCTTGGACAACAGGCCCTGGGTGAAGGCCATGTGCAGACCCCACAACGCCGCCCCGACCAACACGGCCATGACGCCCCCGGCTACGGCGAGCACCACGTCCGCCGCAATCAGCAACGCAAACCCGATCAACAGCAGGCTGCGCTGGCGAAAGCGGTCAGCGGCGGCCCCGGCCGGATAGGCCGCCGTGGCATAGAACAGGTTCATCACCACCATGACCACCGGCACATAGCCGAGCGCGAGGCCGATGTCCTCGGCCCGCAAGATCAAAAACGCATCACTGAAACGGGCCAGCGTGAACACCGCTCCCAACAGCACCACCATCCAATACCGCAACGGCAGGCGTTTGACGTCGGCGAGGGTGAGTGGCGCCTCGACATGGGTGGCTGCCTGCGCGCGCTCAGGTTCGCGCACATAGATCATCAGCAATGCCACGGCGATGAAGGCGGGCACCACGGCGACCCACATCACGGCCCTGATGTCATCGGCAAACCAGAGCATAAAGACTACCGCCAGCAGCGGGCCGAGCAAGGCGCCGACGGAATCGAGCGCCTGGCGCAATCCGTAGGCCGCACCGCGCAAGGGCGCCGGGGTGATGTCGGCCACCAGCGCGTCGCGCGGCGCACCGCGAATCCCCTTGCCGATGCGATCGACGAAACGCGCGGTGAACACCCAGCCGATGGACGCGGCCAGCGGGAACATCGGTTTGGTGAGGGCCGCAATCCCATAGCCGATGATCATCAGGACTTTACGCCTGCCGAGATAATCGCTCAGCGCGCCCGAGAATATTTTCAGGATGGCCGCCGTCGCCTGCGCGATACCTTCTATAACGCCGACGGTCACCATGGATGCACCCAGCACCGTGACCATGAAGACCGGCAGCAGGCTGTGGATCATCTCGGAGGAGATATCCATGAACAGTGAACCGAACCCCAGCGCCCAGATGCCCGCGGGCAATGCACGCCAGACGGCCGGGCTGCGCGGACGGCGATGAATAGACACGCTGATGGCTAGTCACCAACCTTGTTACAGTCTTCAAACCGTAACGAGGTCGGCGTGACCAAAACCCTGGGAGTAGTCGAGCACGGAGATGACCGTAGGGGTGACGCGGAAGATGCGCACATCGTCGGGGGTCGGCATCTGCACGGGCAGTTCAATCTGCTCGGGATATTTTTGCGGCATCAGCTGCAGGACCCTTTCCGCCTCGTCACGGTCATCCACGGCGTGCGCGCGTGCCGCCATGGACAGGCCGGTGATCGCCATCAGATCCGGCGTGTCGTGATCGATGGTGAGTGAGACCCGGTCATCGACGGCGAGATTCGCCGCCTTCTGGCTATCCAGGCCACAGAGAAAATAGAGGGTGAGGCCCTCATTGACGTAGCCGACAGTCGTTGCCTGCGGCCAGCCATCCGGGCGTAAGGTGGCAAGCGTCATGATCCGGTGTTCATCCAGCAGTGCCAGTATCTTGTTGTTGAGCGCATCATCCATGAGCCACCTCCAGCGGTACAGGAAGTATAGACTCCGCGGCCAGATCACAAACCACTAATCCCGACCTGAACACTGACCAGGCCGGGTGAGCTCAACGACCTTATGCTACTTGGAACCCTCTTCCACTTTCCATTGAGTTTCCACCTTGCCCTTTTTACCTATGCCAGACGCGCCCGCCTCCCGTGCCTTCTGCACTGCCGGAAGCAACAAGGCGGCCGGTTTCGGGGTTTCATCACTTTTGATTTCACGGGCAGGCTCAAGCTGGCTGGATGATTTTGACTCACCCTTGATATCGCCAAGTTTGATATAGGCGGCGCTATAGACCGGCGCTGACAGGGCCAGGCCAACGGCGATAATCAGGGCATGGGCAAATATACGTTTCATCTTCTTATCCTCTCTTTTAGTTATTGAATATGTAACTCTGTGTCGCCACAAACCTGCCCGCAGCTCAATCGCTGTGAGCAAGTCAGGTAGGGGGGCAGTCTATGCTAGCCTTGTAAACCCTTTACTATCGAGACCACTGTGATGAACCTGCCGCCTTTACCTGATGCCCATGCCCTGGCCGTACTCGGCCTGATCGTGGTCGCCCTGTTCCTGTTTACCCGGGAACGCATTCCGCTGGAGACCTCCAGCCTGATCGTGCTGGTGCTGCTGGCGGCGGGCTTCGGGCTGTTCCCCTATCAGCGGGGCGAGATCAGTGTTGAGGCCACGGATTTCTTCCACGGCTTTGGCCACGAGGCGCTGGTGGCGGTGTGCGCCCTGATGATCGCCGGGCAGGGTCTGGTGCGCACCGGTTCTCTGGAGCCGGTGGGCCGCGCACTGGCACGCATGTGGTCGGTCAGCCCGTTGTTTTCGCTGCTGCTCACCCTGGTGGCCGGCGCGGTGCTCAGCGCCTTCGTCAACAATGTGCCGATCGTGGTGCTGCTGCTGCCGATCCTGGTGAGCATCTCGCTGCGCACCAACCGGCCGGCCTCGGACATCCTCATGCCCATGGGCTTTGCCACCCTGCTGGGTGGCATGAGCACCACTATCGGCACCTCGACCAATCTGCTGGTGGTGTCGGTGGCGGCGGATATGGGCCTGCGCCGCTTTGCGATGTTTGACTTCCTGGTACCCGCGGCGCTGGCCGGCAGTGTTGCGATCCTGTTTCTGTGGCTGGTGGCGCCACGCATGCTGCCGCAACGTCAGGGGCACATGGCGGACACCTCGCCACGCATTTTTAGCGCCACCCTGCACGTGGAGGAAGACAGCGCCGCCGAGGGCAAGACCCTGGCGGAGGCGTTGGAGAAGGCCGGGAGCACGCTGCATATTCGACAGGTCATCCGCGACAGCGGTACGGCGATCACCCCGCTGCCGGACGTGGTGCTGCGCGCGGGCGATCGCCTCAGCGTGCGCGATACGCCGGAACATCTCAAGGAATACGAAACCGTGCTGGGCGCCCGTCTGTATACCGGCGACACGCCGGTGGACGAGGAGCATCCGCTGCAGGATGAAGATCAGCAGCTGGCCGAGATTGTAGTCACCCCCGGCTCGCCGCTGGATGGCAGCACCCTCTCGCGCCAGCGCTTTGCTGACTATTACCAGTTAGTAACCCTGGCCCTGCATCGCGCTGGTCGGGAGTCACGCACCCTGCGCGAGGATGTGGGCGACGTGCGCCTGGGCATCGGCGATGTGCTACTGGTGCAGGGCAATCGTGAGCAGATCGCCGAGGTCAAACGCAGCGGTGAATTTCTGGTGCTGGACGCCACCAGCGATCTGCCCGTCAGCAAACGCGCGCCGCTGGCGCTGCTGATCATGGTATCGATTGTGGCGGTGGCCGCGCTGGGCATTCTGCCTATCGCCATCAGCGCGGTGGCCGGCGTGCTGCTGATGATCGTCAGCCGCTGCCTGAGCTGGCGTGATGCAGCCCAGGCCCTGAGCACGCCGGTGATCCTGATTGTGGTGGCGAGCCTGGCGCTGGGCTCGGCCCTGCTCAAGACCGGTGGCGCGGGTTATCTGGCGCAGTTATTTGTGAGTCTCAGCGAGGGCGCCTCGCCGACCGTTATCCTCAGCGGGCTAATGCTGGTGATCGCCGTGCTGACCAACATCGTCTCCAACAATGCCTCAGCGGTGATCGGCACCCCGATCGCGATCAGCATCGCCCAGCAACTCAACCTGCCGCCCGAGCCCTTCGTGCTAGCGGTGCTGTTTGGCGCCAACATGAGCTTTGCCACACCCATGGCCTACAAGACCAACCTGCTGGTGATGAACGCCGGCGGTTATACCTTCATGGATTTTGTGCGGGTCGGCGTCCCGCTGACCCTCATCGTCTGGCTGACCCTGTCGTGGGTGCTGCCGGTGATGTACGGGCTTTAGGTCTACGAAACTATCAATCCTTGGAACCGGACAACCATGGTTGCCGTAATGATAATATATTCGCTTCAGGCCAGAGGAGCTATTTACAGATATTCTGGTAACATTGGATTTGTAGGGGTTGCTGCGATTCAGCCATGTGGGGATAAACTGCCACTAATTGGCGCAACCCGGTCGTCTATCTTGCTCATGATGATGGAAAAGCAGCCATTAACGAAAAGCGTAACTGGCGCATTTACAGGACTCGCAGCGACCGAAAAATGTGTCCATGTTTACGCGCTGGTTAGCTATTCTTTTTTATCGCCTTTTCTACTCGATTCTTTATTCGTATCGCAGCACTAAGTTCTTCGTCAGCTTGGTACTTTGCAAAATATTGTCCTGTTATTTCTGATGCCTCTGTTTGTCGGTCTGCGCAGATTAGGCACAGTGTAAGCCTATCTAGGATTGATAATTCTCCACCAATACCGTTTTCTTGCCGTTCTTCGTCGATGAGTTGACCAACCAAACCCATTTCCGGTTGTATAGTCGCGTAGGCTTCGATATTTACCAATGCCTTAATATATAATTTTATTGCTTCATCTGGTTTTGACTGCTCTTGTTCGCGGGCCGCTCCCAATAGCTCCCGATTAACATTACGCAACTTGTGGAAGGTATCCAGGGCGGAAAAGTCTGTTTTTCGACCGAAATTTATCCAATTTACTAACGTTTCTGACTCTTGTGCTATCCACTCGCTTTCTAATTCCTCGGCCTGTGCAGATTTAAGATCATCTACCAGAATAACAACTTTGTACTCGCCGTTGAGATGCTTTTCTACGTATCGGCGCCAAAGAAAATGTCGATCTTCGTCCCAAGCACGGCGCTTGATTCCCTTTCCGATATAGAAAGGAATGCCTCGCTTGTCGTAATGGCCATATACATAATAGCGTTTCGGATTTTCTTGATTTGCCGAAGGTAACGGTGTCAGGCGCTCGTGTGGCTGTTCACCGAAACTGATTGTTATTCCTTGGTTTGTAATTTTTGTTGAAATCTTCATTGTGGAAAAATCTACTACAAGGCTAACTATTTGATTAACGAGACCCCTTGTCTTGTTATTTATTTTTTATGAGATTTGTTTCGCCATAGTAATGTTTGCCCTAGCGTAAACTGGATGTTGCCCAATATTCGTGGTTTTGAATCCATATTTTTCATATAGTGAAATGGCTGACTTTAACATTGTATTCGAGACAAGATATACTTCTCTTGCACCAATTTGTCGCAGTTTGTTAATGCATGCTTCTAATAGTTTACCTCCATAACCATTGCCACGGTGTTCTTTTTGAATAGTCATTCGTGCAAGCTCATATATACCGTTGCCTTCATTGAATAGCGCACAAACACCGATAACCTTATTGTTTTCGATAAGGCTGAATATATAACCACCACCTTCAATTATTTTCTGTGGATTTGCGGCAAGCTCCCGATCTATTTCCTCAATTTGAAAATATTTAGAGATCCACGCTTCATTCAAACGGATGAAGTCATTTAAATAGTTACTTTTATTCTCAACTATTTCCATTCTTTTGACTCATAACAGTTTGATTAACGATACCCCTTGTCACGCTATCTATTCTTTAGGCATTATTTAGCGAGGCCAAAAGTGGTTACTGCAATGCGGCCGTTCTCTTTTAAAACTACAAATTTAAGCATTATTGATTTACCCTCACCATAGTAATAAACTTTGCGAAACACCCATCCTGGACCTGTTGGTGATTGCTTTTCATTGACATGGATTACATCGCCACCCTCAGAAATTGAATCACATAAATTTAAAACAGGAATAGTGTCCTGTTTATAAAGTTTTATTAGGTTTTCTGTTCCAAAATTTGACTTTGTTACATCGCTAGTGATTTTAAGCATCTCTTCAAGTTCTAAGTTCTTCATTTTTCGCAAATGAGATAAAACTTTTCATAACTGCTGAATATTCCTCAGAAGGATGTGATGCGGGCAAACTATACTCCCCGCAGCCCCAAAATTCATGGGTGTGTGCACAGATATACGGTCTTTAGGCGTCTGTCGGTTTCAGGGCTTTTCGGGGCTGTCCGCCGGCTCAGCCAGCGGGCTCAGCTCCAGCGCGATGGGCGAGGTGCGGGCCAGGGGGATAAACTCATTCTGTTCCTCGACCGGGGGTGCGCTGCGGTTGTGCATGCGGTGCAGGGTAAACAGGCCGAGAAAGCCCATGATCAGCGCAAACAGAATCAGCATGCCGCGGGGGCCGAAATGTTCCAGCGCCTGACTGGCGACCAACGGCCCGAGAATTGCGCCGATACCATACAGCTGCAACAGGCCCTGGGCCGCCTCCAGGCTTTGATCCGAATCGATGCGGTCATTCACATGGGCCGCGCTCAGGGCATAGAGGGTAAAGGCAAAACCGCCAAAAACGAACGATACACCGTAAAACAGCCAGCCGGTATCGATGCTCACCAGACTGTTCAACACGGCCATCGCGGCGCCGGAAAAGCAGCACAGGCTGATTACCCGGCGTCGATCCATCACATCCGACAAGATGCCCAGCGGCCATTGCAGCGTGGCGCCACCAATGATGATGGCGCTCATCAACCAGGCGATGCCGATATTATCCAGCCCGATGCGGGCCGCATACAGCGCGCCCATACCCCAGATGGAACCGGTGATCAGACCGGCCGACAGGGTGCCCACAACGCCCAGCGGCGAGATGCCATACAGGCGTCTCAGGCTGAGCCTTTTGGGGGTCGCTATTTTTGGTTCGGTGATGCGGGTCAGCACCACCGGCAGCACCGCCAGGGAAATCAGAATCGTGGTGATGGCGAACAGCTCGAAACTGGCCACCTCGCCCAACCGCAGCAGGTGCTGACCGCACGCCATGGCCAGCAGGGTGATCACCATGTAGATGCCAAAGAAGCGACCGCGCAGGGCGTTGCTCGCCAGCACGTTGAGCCAGCTCTCGATCACCATGTACATCCCCACGATGCAGAAGCCGCTGATAATTCTCAGCAGAATCCAGAACCAGGTATCGGTGTTCAGGATAAAGGCTACGGCTACCGCCGAGGACAGCGTTGCCATGGCGGCGTAGGCGCGAATATGCCCGTACTGCCGAATGAGTCGGGGACAGTAAATGCTGCCCACTGCAAAGCCGATGAAATACGACGACATGACGATGCCGGTCATGGTCATCGAGTAGCCTTCCACACCGGCACGCAGACCCAGCAGGGTACCCTGCAGGCCCATGCCCAGCAGCAGAATGGCTGTACTCAATAGTAGCGAAGAAATAGAACCAGCAATGCCAAACATAAATATCCGTGTTGATCGTATGATTGTGCGCCAGCCAGTATCGCACGATCGTCAAGGTAACCGAAAATTGCTGTCAGCAGGCCTGCCTGAAAGCAAAACCGGTTCAAATAACTATGAATAGACTTCTATGAGCGAGAGTTTGATGTGCCTTTGGTGACTGAGAGCCGCAGCGCGGCGGCTGCCACACCACGCCGCCGTGTTTAACGGGATGCGCCGGGTGCCGCGTCCAGCGGCCCTGTCACACCCAGGGCCGTGAACAGGCCGTCGACGATCTCGTGCAGACAGGCCGCGCCGGGGCGGGTCTTGTGATAGACCCGCAGACCGTAGATACCGACAATCAGCAGGCGGGCCAGGGCCACGGGGTCCCTGTCGGCGGCCAGCTCCCCGCGATCCCGGGCCTCGCGCAGCACGCGCTCAAACTCCGCCTCCACCTCGGTAAACATGGCGCAGACCCGCTGGTTGATCTCCGCATCCTCCGCCGGCATCTCCAGCAGGGTGTTGACCAGCAGGCAACCCTTGCTGTCCGCATCAGCCACCGCCTCATCGATCAGCCGGTCAAAAAATACCCGCAACTGCCCCAGCGGCGAGTGCTGCGTGTGCAGACACGCCTGTATCCGCTCACGGATGCCGGCAAAGTAGGCATCCAGTGCCGCGATAAACAGGCTGCGCTTGTTCCGAAAGGCGCCGTACAGGCTGCCCGGCTGCAGCTGGGTAGCGGCGATCAGATCCCTGATCGAGGTGGCGTGGTAGCCCTGGCGCCAGAACACGGTCATGGCGCGGCGCAGGGTGTCATCACGATCAAATTCAATGGGACGTGGCATCGGGGTCTCTCGGGGTCGGTCGACAATGGGCGCGATAATACCATACTTGAACGAACGTTCAATAATTGCCATACTGCCTCGGCATTGGCCCACTACACCACCCCACCCAGGAGGAAACCCCATGACAACATTCACCTTTCACGATGAAACGACGGCCCCCGAAAAGGCCCTGCCGAGCATGGCACAGGCCAAACAGACCTTCGGCTTCGTCCCCAACCTGATCAGCGGCATGGCCAACTCACCCGCCCTGGCCGCGGGCTATCTCAGCCTCTCCGGCCTCTATGCCGGCAGCAGCCTGAGCCCGCAGGAGCAACAGGTCGCCCTGCTGGCGGTGAGCCGCTACAACGGCTGTGACTACTGTGTCGCCGCGCACTCCATGGTCGCGAACCTGGTCCAGGTGCCAGCCGATGCAGTGGAGGCGCTGCGGGATGATCGACCCATCGCCGATCCCCGCCTGGAGGCCCTGCGCACCTTCACCGCCAAAATGGTGGACAAGCGTGGCTGGCTGAGCGAGGCGGATATCCAGCAATTTCTCGACGCCGGCTTTGACATGCAGCAGGTGGGTGACGTGGTTCTGGCCGTAGGCATGAAGACCCTGAGCAACTACTTCAACCACATCGCACAGACCCCGCTCGATGCGGCCATGAGCCCGTTTGCCTGGGAGGGCAAGCCCACCCAGGGGGCCTGATTTGCCCTCTTTCGTTTTCAGGTTTGTAATGTTCATGGGGCGCGGCTGAAGGCCTGTGAACAAAACCTGACCCCGCTCGAGAGTACGTGTCTTGCCCAGGACGCGCGCGGCAGTGCACGGACATCCAGGCGTAGGCGCTTCATGAAGGAATCTAATCCCGCAAGCAGTTGGTGGTGGGCGCGTCACCGACGCCATAAGGGGTCCATAATTCAACAACAATGCAACAACACGCGGCTGTATGGCCACGGCGCGCCAGCCGGAACGGGCAGTGACGCCCCCATCAACCAGGACCTCTCCAGGTCCATCAATGCACAGCAGAATTTGCCGAACATAAGGAGCAACAATGTCCACCGACCTGTTTACACCGATTCCCATAGGCGACCTGATCCTGCCCAACCGCATGGTGATGGCGCCCATGACCCGCAACCGGGCGATTGAGGGCAACGTGCCCAATCCGCTGGCGGCGACCTACTATCAACAGCGGGCCACGGCCGGGCTGCTGATCACCGAGGCCTCACAGGTCTCGCCCGGGGGCGTCGGTTATCCGGCCACGCCGGGGATCCATAGCGAGGCGCAGGTGGCCGGCTGGCGCGAGGTGGTTAATGCCGTGCACAAGGAAAACGGGCATATCTTTATCCAGTTATGGTACTGCGGACGCATCTCCCACCCCAGCCTGCTGCCGGACCATGCCACCCCGGTGGCGCCCTCCGCCCTGCGCCCCGCGGGCGAGGCGTTTACCGCCAGCGGCCCGCAGCCGTTTGTGGAACCCCGCGCCCTGGACACCGGGGAGATCCCCACCATCGTCGCCCAATACCGGCACGCCGCGGAGATGGCCCGGCGCGCCGGTTTCGACGGTATCGAGGTGCACGGCGCCAATGGCTACCTGATCGATCAGTTCCTGCGCGACGGCACCAACCGGCGTGACGACCGCTACGGCGGCAGCGTGGAGAACCGCATGCGCCTGCTCAACGAGGTGCTGGATGCGGTGTGTCAGGTGTGGCCGGCCCAACGGGTAGCGGTGCGCCTCACCCCGGAGAACAGCTTCAACGACATGTCCGACTCCGACCCGCAATCCCACTTCGCCTACTTCATCGAGCAGCTCAGTGGCCGCGGCCTGGCCTACCTGCATGTGCTGGAGGGGGACATGATGAGCAAGCGCGGCAGCCTGGACTACCGCGCCCTGCGCGAGCGCTTCAGTGGCCCGTACATGGCCAACAATGGCTATGACCAGGCGCGGGCCGAGCAGGCCATCCGCCAGGGCGACGCGGATCTGGTGTCGTTCGGCGTACCGTTTCTCGCCAACCCCGACCTGGTGCGCCGTTTCCGGGAAGGCCTGCCGCTCAATGAACCGGATCAGGCCACCTTCTACGGCGGTGACGCCACCGGTTACACGGACTATCCGATGCATCAATAGCCCGGCAATAACCCTGCGCGTAGTAACAGGCAGTAGCAGTATGGACTAGCGGTGTTTATCCCGCTGTTCGGTGCCGGCCTGCGGCAACGGGGAATATTAGAAACAATTGCTCTGACCCGGGTTTTGACTCGGGTTTTGCCTATCACCTGAATCAGTGGCTTAACCGCGGATCCAGTCACAACACCTCCGCCAAATCCTGTCGTTGATCCCACAACCAGTCGATGCCTCCATTGGGCCTGGCCTGTAAATCATTAACTTCGAAATTTATCGTGGCCAATTTCTAAAGAAATAAATTATCTGGCCGAAAAAACAAAACATGCAGATCGCCTTACAAACTCAACCTTAACTCCACACATCCCGGCAGTGATTCTCTTGAATCCAGCGGCAAGGGGAAAACAGAGCTTTTTCCAACGGGAAACAGCCGCCTTTTTTAAACCGTCTCTGACTGACAAATAAGGATCATAACAATGAATAAGATTTTTCCCCTTGTAGCATTAACCTCGATATTAGCCGCCTGTGGCGGTGGCGGTGGTGGAGGTGGCAGCGATACCGTTACTGGACTGGAAATGCCCTCCAACCTCAGCGTGGTCGCCAGTCCGGATGACTCCGGAAGCGGTACTGTAGCTGCAGCACTGTTTAATGATGCCGGCACCGATTATTCCTCCGATGTAGCCCAGGTACATATTTACGATGCATCCATGGAATCACTACAGACGGTGAATATGATCCTCTGCGTAATGGAACAGACACGTGCCACCGCGATGGTGAACCAGGGTGCCTATATCGCGCTGGTTAATGAAGATAAGTGTGAAACCGGTGGGAATAAATCCAGCGGTGGTACCGGTGGCGGGCAATCAACAGGATCCGGTAGCAGCGAGCAAACGGCCAAATTCAACAAGTGGACAATCAATTCCACACGCGCCGACAACAGCTCACCACAGATTGTCAAAATCTGGGTGCCGGGTACGGCCAATGCCACGGATCCGATGGACGGACAAAATATTTTGGTGGAAGTGACAGTCAGTGAAGGTGTTAGCGCTACCCGGCCATTTGGCAGCTTTGTCATGAATTTTGCTGGAATTGTGGATGCCGCTCTATTCGGCGGTACGCCGGGTAGCTTTGAAACCACCATGGCTGGAACACTGCAGACTGTGGACAATAGCCTGGGTCAGCCGCAATTCCAGTTTATTAATGTGGGTGGTAATGCGGTTAACGCCATGATTACTGACTTCACCATGACGCAAAAAGCCAATGTGGTGCTGGATGACACGAGCAGCACCGGTGGTGTTGCCCACACCTCAAGCAATGAGGGTTTTGATCAGGACATGAACAACACCATTGATCCAGGTGAATCCCGCCAAACTGACTTTGCCATTGCCTTTAATGCCGATAATTTTTTACGCGGCAAAGATGATGACGGCGTCAGCGGCATCGACAGCTATGCCTGTACCTCACGCACCAGCCTGGATGAACATATCTGGCGCTACAATCTTTACCACGCTGCCGATGGCACCTTTAATGGTACAGCGGTTACCGGTGGTCAACTGGTAAAACTGGACTCCGGTTTCCCTTTCACCTGAATCCGTAACTTAAAGCCCACCAACAAAGCATTTGATGCCGTATTTTGCA